>JAHFCA010000147.1 GCA_023249715.1 Elusimicrobiota bacterium | reverse complement strand
ACCGGCGGAGAAGTGCTGGTGGGAATCCCATCTCCATTTAGAGCCAAAACATGTAAACTATAATTAGAACCACCGATAATATTCCTAAGAGAAATATTGCTGCCATTATTCCATTGACTAAAAGTTTGCCCCACCGGAGTATTGCTAATATTATCCAGATCGCTCACCCCTCCGCTGATGGCGGGCGCGTATTTTCCATGGTGGAACGAATCCGGGTTATCGGGAAGCGTCGCCAAAATGGCATATTGTGTGCTGTCTGGATTTGTGGCGGCGGAACTAATAGAGAGAATAGCGGAGACGAACCCTGTGGCTGTAGCTCCACCGGGCGCTGGCGGAGGCACCGCCAAAGTATAGGTGGAAGATCGAACGGTAACGGTAGTGCCATAAACTCCTATTGTATTTGTGGAAATAGCAAATATACTATAAGCGGTATTGGTAGATAAATTAAGGATGCTTAATGTGGCAGCAACAGGGCCATAGGAGGTAATACCTCGGGAACTAATATGCGCCTCGAATGCCGGGCTTGTAGAAATAGAAAACATCGTTCCCACAGGATTGCTATTACTGCTCAATTGCACCGTAAAACTAGTAACTTTTACAGCCAAACCTACTACCTCCGGGGAAGTAATCGCAGTTTGTATGGATGCGGTGCTAAAAAGTGGATAGAATTCAGAATAGATATTTCTTTTTTGATTGTGCGCCCGCACACGTAAATAATAATTTGAACTCGCGTTCAGCCCGGTGAGGGTGGCGGTTGAAATCCCAGTCTGCCCTCCAAAGGCCGTGCCTGTAGAATAAATAAGAGGCGAGGCCGAGTGGCTAGACCAAGCCACGGAAAAAGCGGGTTCTGTGGCGTAACTGACTTCATAAAAAACTCCATGGTTAAATTCGTCAGTAAAGCCATCCCCAGCAGTTTCATTGTCATGATGGTCGTTCCCATTGTCCACAATGCGCAAAGTGGCAGAGGTGGTAAAGACATCATTTGTACTCCAACGGGGAACCGCTAACCACGACATACTTGTTACATCCACTGCGGCGGCTATAGAAGTCCTCGTAAAACTTGACCCGGCATCACCATTACGAGCGGCAAGTGTTATAGTAAAGGTTGCGTTTGCTGTACTATATTTAAATGTTGCCGTACTTACCGCAGTCAGAGAAGAGCCAACTTGATTAAAGGAAAACCCATCCACTCCTACTTGGCCAAAAAGTAAAGAGTATTGGGTATAGGGAGGGTTACCATTCACGTTCCAATTCACCGTTATGGTGGAAACTCCATTGTTTAAATCGGGAGTCGTGGTTAAACTGACCAATTGAAAACCAGTGGGCTGAGCTGGACGGGTAAACATGGTAACAGGGGCGCTAACGGAAGAAAATCGAGGGAGAAATGAATCCGCAATACAATCGTTACAGATAGTGGAAATAACAACGATAGTAAAACCGGTATTGGGACCAGCCAAAGTTGTCTGCAAAAAAGAGGCTGTGGAAGAAGATAACCTTGGGGAAAGTCTTCCGCTGGTAAAGTGGGTTATCGTATCGACATTATCCACATAGCTGGACCCTGTGGTCGAAAAAACTTCATACTGTATATGCTCCGGGCCAAGTGTAAAGATACCACCTATATCAAGCGCCTCCGGACTCACTCGCGTCCATGTCCACGTAATGGAAGAAGTACTAGTTGCCACTCCGGCAACGCCGGTAGAGGTAAAGACCGGATTAGAAAAAAGTTGGCTCCAAGGATGGAAGGTTAATAATAAAAAAAGAGACAAAAAAGCTAAGCCAAATTTATTTTTTAGCTGTAACTTAATATCTCTTAACATGCGCAATAAATAAAAATATATTTAATTTTCAAAAGAACAACTAATTTATATCACAATTAAAAAATCTTTTCAACTTCCTAATTATACCAAATGAACGAAAGGCTTAAAATCATATTTTCCCTCGGAAGCCAAACGAGAGATTCCCCTTTTTGCTTCCTGATTGTCCGGATCCAATTCCAGAGATTTTTGCCAAATCTCTTTAGCTCTTTTCTTATCGCCGCCCAAGAAAGCTTCCAAGCCTTCCTTATATAGGTTCTGGCTGAGCACCCGTCTTTGTAAGTCCCATCTGCGTTGAATATTCACCAATGAATCTTTCGCTTCCAGGGATTGAGGGTTGTATTCCAAAGCTAATCGTAACAGTTGAATCGCCCCTTCCCATTCTCCTTTGCTGGAGAGTTCCTGAGCCTTTAACAAACTCTGCCGATATAAGATATCATTGGCGCTCGCCACATACCGCCTAATTTCATCGTTCGCTGGGTCTAAATCTAAGGCCTCTTTAAACAATACTAAGGATTCCTGGTATTTTTCTGCTTTGTAGGCATTTAAGGCCTCTCTATATTTTCTAGAAATAGCGGCAGTCTTTTCTTCCTGAGCTTCTAACTTTCTTTTGTTTTCTAAAATTTCTATGCAGGCGGCCAGTTGGGCTCTCGCTTCTGGATGGTTCGGGTTAATCACCAAAACTTTTTCAAATTGATTTTTCGCTCTTTCGTAATCCTGCTCGGCAAAAGCGGCTAGCCCTTCTTTATAGAAGTTTTCAATAAAGAGTCGGAAATGTCCCTCAATTTGTTTTAAATACCCTTTTGCCCCTGCATGGTTAGGCTGCAACCCTAAGACAGTTTCAAAATTTAACTGGGCATCAATGAGATTCCCTTCTTCAAAAAGCTTTTCACCCCGAGCATAAAGATTATTGACTTCGGCCAACATCTTCTCTTTTTTATCGCTATCTTCTAACTCCTGAAAACTTCTCTGTATAGTAGCTAAAAGATTATTGTTTTCATCCAACCACGGGGCCACATGGCTAATCTGTAAAGAGATAATGTAAGCGTCTACCAACTGGCCTTGAGCATACAAAGTCTTTGCTTGATCTACTTTTCCTCTTAATTGGCTATCCGCTCTTGGTTTTGCCGTACTCTTACCAAAACGATACCGAACTGAGATCCTATGCGTGTCTTCCAAATCTCCAAAGGGAACAAAAGCATAATCTATACTAAAGAGCGGATTTTCAAAACCAATTCCATAACTAAACCGTTGTTCTAAAGCTCTTACACCTTTATATCCCGCCCGCACAGCAATATTCTTAATTAATTTATATTCAAATCCCAGTACCGGGTAAAGCCCGGAACCACTTACCATGACGCCGTCTAAACCTAAATGGATCGCATCTCCCCAAAAGGCTCGCCCCACTCCCAAACGCATGACACGCTCTAATTCATTGGTTTCAGATCCAACTTTTATCCCATTCGATAAATTCTGAATGGCCCCTGCTAATTTTAATTTATCCAGATATTGGTATCTCTCCGATTTTATGGGATAAACAAAACCTAAATCGACAGCAAATCCAAAGGCGCTTTCCGGTCCCAAAACTTTTCTTAAGAGTTTCAATGAAGATCCCACTTTAAAATCTTTAAATTGTACGGCTCCCAATTCCCAATCTAAAGAGCGGGCCCACGATCCCATAATCGAAAGATCGTTCGCATCTATATTGCCTATCTTGGTATCATTTTTATTATAGCCGTCTATCGCTCCATAGCTAAAATAAGTTAAACCACCTCCATAGACCCACTTTTCAGTAGGATGTATATAGGAAAGCACATCTTGTCTTAAATCAAAAATGTATTCATTGTGCATGAAGCCCACTTCTTTTTGAGTAATATTGGCCATAAAGGCAGGGTTATAATAAATTCCAAAAGCGCTCTCTTCTTCCCCAAATTGAATTCCGCCCATGGCTACGGCCCTGGCCCCCACATCCACTCGCAACTCATTGCCACTCGATTTACCTGCGCCCGAATAGGCAAACGAGGACATCTCTATTACTGCCAAGAGAGACAAAAGAGGAATACAAGATAAATAAATTCTCTTCATCGAATAATAACCAGTTTGCCCGTTTTCTTATTGGAACCGCTTTCAATAATATAAGCGTATACTCCGGACGCCACATCTTCTCCATCGGAATTCTTCACATTCCAGTTATAAACGCTCTCTCCACTAGTAATCGTAAAATTAACAGCATTCACTAATTCTCCCGTCATGGTATAAATTTTTATTTTTCCCTCACTGGGCAAATTAACGAAGCGAATGGCGCTAGATTCGCTAGCTTTAAAAGGTACCGGGAAGGCATGGCTAGAAGAAACATCTCCATCGGGAGCGCC
>JAHFCA010000146.1 GCA_023249715.1 Elusimicrobiota bacterium | reverse complement strand
AAAAGCAAAAAGTCCCAACCATAGCTTTTTGTGGAAAAATAGAATGGTTCCCCAAAAAATTGTATTCTCTGGGGCTAAAGAGAGCCTATTCTATATCAGGGAAATCTAAATCGTATGAAGACTCTCTCAAAAACGCCGCTAAATATCTGGAAGAAACGGTAACAGAAAGGATGAGAGAGAGAGTTCCATAATTTATGAAAAAATTTAATGTATTCGTAACGAGAAAAATTCCAGAGGTGGGGTTGGACCTGCTGGGGAAAGTATGTAAATTAGAGATCTATCCCCATAACCGTTCTTTAACCAAAAAAGAACTCCTTAAATTGGTTCACGGGCGGGACGGCTTGATTACCCTCCTTTCGGATAAAATTGATTCCTCTGTTATAAACGGCGCCGGACCTCAACTTAAAGTAATTTCTAACTATGCCGCCGGGTTCGAAAATATAGATGTCGCGGAAGCGACAAAAAGAAAAATTCTCGTCACGAATACCCCGGGAATTTTAAGCAAGACCACCGCGGAACTCGCTTGGGCGCTGCTTCTGGCAGTGGCGCGCCGCATCCCTCAAGGGGACGTTTTTACCCGGGACGGAAAATTTAAAGGATGGGACCCCTTGCTTTTCCTGGGGCAGGATATTTACGGAAAAACTCTGGGAATTATAGGAGCGGGAAAAATTGGAACGGAATTCGCCCTGCTTTCCAAGGGCTATAAAATGGATGTGCTCTATTCTAGCCGCCATAGAAACCTAACTTTAGAAAAAGAATTGTTCGCCCAAAAAGTAACGCTCGACCAACTTTTGCGCCATTCGGACGTCATCAGCTTGCACGTGCCTCTCACAAAGGAAACATTCCACCTCATTGGCAGAAAAGAATTTGCAAAGATGAAACGTTCCGCTATTTTTATCAATAGTTCCCGAGGCGCTGTGGTGGAAGAAACAGCATTGGTAGAAGCTCTCAAAAAAAATAAAATATTCGGAGCGGGGTTAGATGTCTATGAAAAAGAACCCCAATTAGCCCCCGGCTTAAAAAATTTGAGTAACGTGGTTTTGGCGCCGCACACCGGAAGCGCTTCCCAAGCAACGAGAGAGAAAATGGCTATCCTTGCCGCCCAAAATTTGCGCGCGGGGTTGCGCGGGGAAAGACCTCAACATTTAGTAAATAAGGGGTTGATCGTATGATCCATCTATTTTTAGCCCTATTGGTGTTATTCTCCATCTACCAGGTGGCTAAGAAATTCTATTTTCCAACGGAAATCGCGGAACATCCGGAACGCTACCCCGTAAAAAGCGACGTAAAAATTTCTAAGAGAGAATTATCCATTTTAATGACCCACCTCCAGCGGTGGCGAAAAGAAGGAAAAATCAGTCGCGAAGAGTACGACCACATCACGGACATCTGCCTGGCGGAACGGGCAGACAGTTCGGAAAACCCTTCTAAAGAATAAAAAAAGGAGTTAAATTATGTTTGACAAAATGAAGCAGCTATACGAATTACAAAAGAAAGCGAAAGAGATGCAAAAAAAGTTAGAGGAAATCACGGTTGAGGAAAGCAGCGGGGGAATTAAAATTAAACTGAACGGTTTAATGCGGGTGGAAAGTTTAGAAATCGATCCCTCTTACTTCACCCCGGACAAAAAAGAAAAGCTGGAATCCTCTCTTAGAAAACTTTTTTCGGACGCCGTGGAATCAGCCCAAAAGAAGTCCGCCTCTTTCTCCCAAGACCTCCTCAAAGGTCTCTCCCTCCCGGGTTAACTTTTTTTTCTCACTCCTATTTTAAGCGGAAAACCTACGAACGATACTAATGGGTAAGAATCCCATCTAGACAATGGGGAGTACTTTAGAACTCGCTAAATTGTTTTTTGTTTTCTTTTATTCTCTTTCAAAGAATGTCTTTTAGATATTTTAATAGGAATTTCATGAGGAAGTTCGATTGAAGGAAAAAGAAACCCATATACGCTAAGATCTTCATCAAGATCTGGCCAATGAATTCCATATCCTGCTGGAGAGATTTGAAAATGTTGCAAATGCGACTTAGATGCTGATGCTAATTTGGGATACCATGCTAAAGGAATACCAATTGTTCTACCATCACTTAGAACAATCTGCATTGAGTCTTTTTCAAATTTTAGACTTAGTACAGAGGGAAGTTTAACTTGTTCTGCGAGTAAAGTGTTCATCCCATTTCACCTCTATTAATCTATGTTTCTCTTTTAATATCTCTATGATAAGTCTTAACTGAGTTCCCGGCTCAAATCCTTCATTGCTATAGAATAAAAATCTAAATCCTCTCTCACGAAAAACCGTAGGCATTTATAAAATTTTGTTAATAAATTGCAATGTCATGAATTATCCCTTTTCTATCCTTAGACTAAGTTTAACATAGGTTCCATATGATTTCACGTCTACCGTCCACGTCCATTTTACCCCAGAAAACCTAAAACAGGTGGTGCACTAGAACATTGAACTCGCACGCAAAATGTTACAAAAATGTTACAAAAAGTTTGAGATTTTTTGGGAAGCGCTATGGTATAGTGAACATATATGTCCGTACGCGCGTTACGTGTTCTTAGGTTAGCCCGAATAATTCAGCCCAAAAAGTGGGTTGCCTTTATTGTCGGATTCGCTCTGTTATTTAGCGCTGTAGCGCCCCCTTTTGCCCAGGCAAATTTGTGGGAAGAGCGCAGGGAAGCCGCGAAAGAAGCACGAAAAAAATCTGCATGGAAAGAATGGAACGAAGTGGCCAGCATTCCCTCCGGTATGGGATTAACCTCTTTGGCTCCTGTGGCCAAAGATTTCACTCAAACTCTTCAATCTAAGTTCAAATTATCCTCCGATACAACCGAATTGCTACCCCTGGCGCAATCTTTGAGCGCTTTGCCCGGTTCTGTTCGCAAAATTTCCATACCTAAAAATAAGAAAAGCGGCAAGATTGTTTTGCATATTCAGGATGTTCATCTAAATCTGGAAGCGCAGAAAAATATCGGGAAGATTGTAATGCAACTTGCCGCAGAGGGGAAGATTGGCCTTGTGGCTCTGGAAGGAGCTTTCGGCGCCCTTGATTTTAGCCGCTTCCAGCAATTCCCAAGGCAGGACGCTATCCGCGCTGTGGCTGACTATTTGTTGAAGGAAAACAAAATCTCCGGCGCGGCGCATGCGGCGTTTACAGCGCGCGGAGCGCTGCCTCCTGTTGTTGGAATTGATGATGAAATCCATTATCAGGCGAACATTGACGCGTTCAAAGCGGCTCACTCTCAGCAACAAGAATATTTAAAAAAACTGTTCATTATTGAAAATGAAATTGAAAAAGAGAAGGGGAGTGTTTATGGGGCGGTTTTAAAAACGTTTGA
The DNA here is from genome assembly GCA_023249715.1 of Elusimicrobiota bacterium. GTDB lineage: Bacteria > Elusimicrobiota > Elusimicrobia > 2-02-FULL-39-32 > 2-02-FULL-39-32 > JAHFCA01. The sequence continues at coordinate 849 of JAHFCA010000146.1, read as the reverse complement.
TGGCGCCGCGGCGCGGTATCGGGCCGGTGAGATAAGGCTGGGAGAATATCTGGAAGCTCTGCAATCGTTTCAACTGAGTTCCTCCGCGGCAGCGCATTTTATTAAAGCCAGCCGCATAGAAAAATCTTTGGATTTTAATCGCGTGGAAAAAGAGCGGTCGGAACTGTTGCGCGCGGTCATACAAAATTTGGGTGAGGAACAAATCCATATCTTAACGCAGAAAACGATGGCGTTTAGGTTAGGAAAGATAAGTCCTGGAGAATATTATAGGCAACTAAAAGAGCTGTGCGAGGCGAACCGGGTTCCTTTAGAGCATTATCCTGCCATGGACCAATACGTGCGGTACACCCTGCTGGCAGATTCCATAGATGGGGAACGTTTGTTTAACGAAATCGCGCAGATGGAGAGTGTGGGTTATAGCAGATTGGCCAAAACCAAAAAAGAAAAGGAGTTGGCAGTTCGTTCGAGGCGAATATTTTTAACTAAAAAACTTGTGGAATTTACGTTGAGTCCTGAGGAATGGAAGGAGTATGAGGAGAACGGCGTTCGCGGTTCGGAGTTCGGGATTGGCAGAGCTATGGATTTAGTTTCCTTTGAAAACTTTTACAGAGAAGCGTCCGCGCGCGACCGGTTAATGGCGGAAAACGTTTTGAAAAACTTGAAATCCGAAACTCAGAACCCAAAATTAGAATCTCGCGCTATCTTGCTTGTAACCGGCGGGTTCCATGCGGAAGGCATTGAAAATAGACTGGTTCAAGAGGGAATTACCATTATTAACTTTGCGCCAAAGATAACGCAAGTGGAGACAAAAAATGGCTCCGCGTATTTAAATGTTTTTACCCGCGAAAA
>JAHFCA010000145.1 GCA_023249715.1 Elusimicrobiota bacterium | reverse complement strand
TTACTCAAGTGAAGCCGTTTGTGACTCTCCTTAAAACTTTGTTGGGATATGTGGATACGCTGGCCCAAGAAGGCATTACCCTTCAATATTTAGATATTGGCGGGGGGTTAGGAATTTCCTATAATAATGAAAATCCTCCAACTCCAAAAGAGCTAGCAGACGCGTTTGCCCCATACTTCAAAGGGAAAAAATTTATTTTACTTTTTGAACCGGGAAGGTTTTTAGTTGGGAATGCCGGAGTTTTAGTGACACAAGTGCTCTACAGAAAGCATAGCGAACATAAAACATTTGTCATTGTAGATGCCGGCATGAACGATTTAGCCCGGCCCGCTCTTTATGACGCGTATCACGAAATTGTTCCGGCGGTAAAAAATTCTTCTCCAGATAAAGTGGTGGACGTGGTAGGCCCTGTGTGCGAATCAGGCGACTACTTTGCCAAAGGGCGTAGAATAGAATTTCCAGATAAAGATGAATTTCTGGTCGTTAAAAACGCGGGAGCCTATGGATTTTCTATGTCCTCTCAATATAATTCCAGACCGCGAGCCGCCGAAGTTATGATAGATGGAAAAAAGATCCATTTAATTAGAAAAAGAGAAACGTTTAAGGACTTAATTTTAAATGAAAAATAATGTTGTTCCATTTTTTAAAATGACGGGCGGAGGGAACGATTTTGTGGTCTTTGATAACCGCAAAGAGGTCCTCCCCAAAGAGTATGGCCCCTTAGCTAAAAAAGTGTGTACCCGTAAATTTTCTATCGGAGCGGACGGAATGTTGGTTTTAGAACGGACCGAAGAAGCTCACTTTAGAATGGCCTATTTTAATGAGGACGGTTCCAGAGCCGCTATGTGCGGGAATGGGGCGCGCTGTATTGCCCGCTTTGCCTACCTTTTAAATATTGCGCCGGAAAAAATGAAATTTATAACGGATGCCGGTATCTTGTCCGCTGAAATTCAAGGAGAATCGGTAAAATTGCAAATGGGACAAACCACCGGAATGAATCTCGATTTTCCTTTAGAGTTAGGAAATAAAGAACTTCATCTTTCGTTTATTAACACGGGAGTGCCGCATGTGGTCCTGCTAGTATCGGATCCGGACAGAACAGAAGTGAATGAGTTAGGACGTTCTATTCGCTTTCATAAACAGTTTTCTCCCGAAGGAACCAACGTTAATTTTGTGCGCCCCAAAGAGGAACACAGCATCATCGTTCGCACCTATGAACGAGGGGTGGAAGGTGAAACTCTCGCCTGCGGAACAGGGGTGGTGGCTGCCTCGTTAATTTGCGCCGCAAAGGATCTGGTAAAATCCCCGGTCCATTGTTTAACCAGAGGCGGAGAAATTTTAAAGGTCTATTTTTCTAAAAATCCAAGAGAATCTTTTACAGATATCTACTTAGAAGGTCCAGCCAGCTTGTGTTTTAAAGGGGAGGTGGAACTCTAATGTTCGAAGGTTCCAGTGTAGCGCTCATTACACCGTTTAAGGAAGATGGCTCTATTGACGCTTCAAAACTGTGTGAACTTGTGGAATATCAAATAGCCCATAAAACTTCCGCCATTGTTCCGTGCGGAACTACGGGAGAATCGGCTACTTTAAACCATAAAGAACACGGACAGGTGATTGAAATTGTGGTAAAACAGGCGAGAAAAAGAATTTCCGTTCTGGCCGGAACAGGCTCCAATTCCACACAAGAAGCGATAGAGCTCACTCAACATGCCAAAGAGGTAGGAGCCGATGGAGCGCTGGTGATTGTGCCGTATTACAATAAACCCACTCAACAAGGAATGTTAGCCCATTTTATAGCCGTCGCAAAAGAGGTCGCTTTGCCAATTGTGATTTACAATATCCCTTCGCGAACAGGGTGCAACTTATTGCCCGTGACGCTTAGAAAAATATTGGACCAGCGGGAAAATATTGTAGGGATAAAAGAATCCTCGGGCTCTATGGATCAGATAAGCGAAATTGCCATGAACCTAAACGGAAAAAAGGATTTTACTATTCTTTCCGGAGACGATTCGTTAACCTTGCCCATTTTTTCCGTCGGTGGCAAAGGGGTCATCAGCGTTCTGGCAAACATTTTACCGCAAGAGGCAGCTGCTCTCTGCAGCGCCGCTTTAAACGGCAACTTTCAATTAGCGCAGCAGCTGCATTGGAAAATGCTCCCCCTGATTAAAGCGCTTTTTATAGAGACAAATCCGGGCCCAATAAAAACGGCGATGGAGTTACTTGGAATTTGTTCTTCCCGCATGCGCTTACCGATGGCGGCCATGGAACCAGAGAATAGAAAACGGTTATACCTTGAACTTAAAAATTACGGCCTCAATCTTAAAATAAACCTATGATTAAAATTATTGTTTGCGGCGCCAGTGGCAGAATGGGGGCAAGAATCCTTGAACTTGGATCAAAGGATTCTAAATTTAGTTTGGTTGGAGGAATAGAATCAACCAATCACCCTCAACTTGGAAAAAAAATCTTAGATGGAAAATTGATGGTGCAAGGGGATCTAAATCTATTCAAAGATAAAGCGGAGGTTTTAATCGATTTTACTTCCCCGGAAGCGACTCTCCACCACTTAGAAACGATACAAAATTGGAATGGAATGAAGACGGTCATTGGCACGACCGGCTTTTCTTCTACTCAAAAAGAAAAAATCCAGGAACTCTCTAAAAAAATGGCCATTTTACTTTCTCCTAATATGAGTGTGGGAGTAAATTTATTGTTAGATTTAGCGCGTCAGGCGGCAAAAACCATCCCGGGGTATGACATCGAAATTATCGAAACCCATCACAACCAAAAAAAAGATGCTCCTTCCGGAACCGCTATCGCCCTAGCCAGCGAAATTACCGATGAACTGAAAAGAAACCCAAAATCCGATTGGATTTACGGCAGAGAAGGAAACGTTGGCGCCAGAAAACCAAAAGAGATCGGTATCCACGCGATCCGTGGCGGAGATGTAGTGGGGGACCACACCGTAGTTTTTGCCGGCCAAGGGGAAAGAATAGAACTCACCCATAAAGCTTCTTCCAGAGACGCTTTCGCTTTGGGCGCTTTAAGAGCGGCGGAGTGGATCTCCAACAAAAAAAGCGGCCTCTATTCCATGAAAGATGTGCTGCAATAAGGAATCGCGAGTAGCGATTCTATGATCTTTTGCAGGTTCAGTTTTCAAGACGACGCTTCCAATACAATTCGCTATGGTCTAGTTGAGAGCCACCACGTAAAGGAAATTACTCCAAACCCCTTTAGCGATTTCGAAATCATTGACCAAGAAATTCCATTTTCCAGTGTTATACTCCACGCTCCGACCCTCCCTTCTAAAATAGTTGGAGTAGGTCTGAACTATAAAGCTCATGCGAAAGAGATGGATCACCCTTTACCCGAAGAACCTGTTCTCTTTTTAAAACCTTCCACCAGCCTCATTGGGCCCGAATATTATATTCATTATCCTAAAATGTCTTCTCGTGTGGATTACGAAGCCGAATTGGCGGTGGTCATAAAAAAACAAGGGAAGGATATTCCTTTAGAAAATGTAAAAGATTACATTTTGGGATACAGTTGTTTTAACGATATTACAGCCCGGGACCTGCAAAAAATGGATGGGCAGTGGGGCCGCGCCAAAAGTTTTGACACATTTTCCGCGATGGGTCCATGGATTATAACGGATTTGGACCCCTCTAACTTGCAAATTGAGTCGTATCTCAATGGAGAACTTAAACAGAGCTGTAAAACGAGTGATATGATTTTTGATGTTCCCACCCTTATCTCGTTTATTTCTAAGGTTATGACTTTAGAACCCGGAGATATCATTACGACTGGCACTCCCCCCGGAATTGGCCCTATGCAAAGAGGAGATTCCATTGATATTCGCATTGAAGGGATTGGACTTTTAAGGAATACCGTACGATGATGCAAAAAATTAAAGCGGAGATCCTTCAATTTTTTAAAGACGAAGAAAATTTAGACCCACCCATTTATGATCCCAAGCACATTGGAGCGACAATCGTGATTGTTATTTTTTCCATGGGAGCTTTATTTTGGTTGCTTTGGACATTGCTGGTATTTGAAGGCGGAATTTTTGTGAAAGTTGTCCCCGCCTTAAAAGTTCTTTTTACCGATAAAAAACTGCAGGATTTTGGATGGGTGGGGTACCCTTTTGAGCTTGGAATTTTTGAAGGGTTTATCGCCAATAGCATCGCCTTGATTATTA
>JAHFCA010000031.1:10488-11456 GCA_023249715.1 Elusimicrobiota bacterium | reverse complement strand
AAGACACTTATTTAAGGGCCAAAGCTCTTACAATAAGAGTTGCCGCTTGGGATCCGGAATTTCCTCCACTGGAAATAATCAAGGGAATAAAAAGCGCTAAGACAACTGCTTTTGCAATTTCTTTTTCAAAAAAACCCATGGCGGTGGCTGTTAACATTTCACTTAAAAAGAGAACGCAAAGCCACGTGGCCCGTTTTTTAATCATTTCCCCAAACGCTACTTGGAAATAAGGTTTGTCGAGCGCTTCCACGGCGGCTAATTTTTGAATATCTTCGGTCGCCTCTTCTTGGATGACGTCCAGCATGTCTTCTACATTTAGAATTCCTATGAGTTTATTTTCTTCGTCTATCACTGGAGCCGAAATTAAATTGTATTTAGAAAATATTTTAGCGGCTTCTTCTTGGTCCATTTTGGCTGGAATTTTAATGAGAGAAACGGGCAACATGATATCTCTAATTTTAATGTCTTGTGGAGCGGAAATTAGGGTTCTTAAGGTGAGCCATCCGACTAATCTTCCTCCCCCGTTAGTAACGTAGAGAGGGTCCAGTTTATCTTCTTTATACACGCGGGTGCTTCTTTGGAGGTTCTCTAATGTGGCTTTAGAAGTCAGATCGGGACTTATTCCAATAATATTGGTCTGCATTCTAGCCCCTACGGAATTGGCGGGAAATTCCAGTTGGTGGCGCACAATCTCAAAGCGTTCCCTCTGCATGAGCTTTTCCATTTTTCTAACTGTTTTTTCTGGAAGTTTTTTAAAAAGTTTTGCGGTTACTTCGGAGGGAGTTCCTTCTAAGAGAGGAGAAAGCGTTTGGTCTTCTAAATGTTGGATAAGATATTTTTGTTCGGGAACATCGAGTTCCTCAAAAACTTCTACGACCCGGTCCCCTTTTAAGAGTTTAAACATAAGGAGTTGCTGTTCAGAAGTAAAATTATGAAATCCTTCGGCTAAATCGATAGGATGAATTTCG
>JAHFCA010000031.1:0-10478 GCA_023249715.1 Elusimicrobiota bacterium | reverse complement strand
GTTTTTCTCCGCAATCAGTTGTTTTATTTCTGGAATAAAAAGCTCTACTGGATGGGGTTCTGGCACAAATTTATTTATGTTTAATTTTATTGATTTCTTTTATAATGAGAGGGATGAGTTCGTAAAGATCTCCTTCTACTGATAGAGTGGCTAACTTAAACATGGGGCACTCCGTATCTTTGTTGATGGCCACAATGACTTCTGCGCTCGACATTCCAGCCAAGTGCTGGATTTGTCCTGAGATACCGCAGGCAAAATATAGTTTTGGGCGTATGGTCCTTCCCGTTAAGCCTATTTGGTGCTTATAGGGAATCCAACCGGCATCGACCGTGGGCCTGGAAGCTCCCACGGCAGCGCCTAGGGTATGGGCTAACTCTTCTATGAGTTTAAATCCTTCGGGCTTACCCAATCCCCGTCCACCGGAAACTACTTTTTCTGCGGCTGTAATGTCGATATCCTCTTTCTTTTCCGCTTCGTAGCGAACAAATTTGGTGCGGATATTCCATTTGGAAAGATCCACTTTTACGTTGATAACTTCCCCTTTTCTCCCCGACTGCTTTTCCGCTCTCTGGAAAGACATGGGGCGCACCGTCGCCATTTCCGGACGGTGTTTTTCACATAAAATGGTAGCCATCAAGTTGCCGCCAAAAGAGGGGCGAGTGGCATGGAGCATGCGTGTTTTGGGGTTAATAGAAAGTTCGGTGGCATCGGCCGTTATTCCAGTTTGAGCCGCAATCGCGACTCGGCTAGAAAAGGAGCGGCCAATGATGGAGGCTGGCATCAGCAGCTTATTTGGTTTTTCCTGCTTAATTAAATCTGTGAGAGCGTTGGTATAAACTTCGTCCACAAAATGTTCAAATATGGGGTGATCTATAACATAAACTTTATCCGCGCCATGCTCTATAATTTCTTGCGCGTATTGGGTGACGTCATGGCCGATGACGACAGCCGAAAGATCTTCATTTAAATCTAGCGATAATTTTTTACCCACATGCAGGAGTTCAAAAATAGTGGGCATCAGTTGTCCATGCCGTTGCTCCGCGAAACACCACACTCCTTTATAAGCGGTAGTGTCGATATTCACTTCCACTTTCTCTTTCTTCATCACGATCGCATGGAAGAAATCGGGATTCGGCATTTTTTCTTTTGTTTTATTAAATAAGCGATCGCAATCTTCCACGCAAGCGTTACAAAATACGCATGTATTCACATCAATCACGGCCAATTTTTTCCAGCGAACTCCTTCTTCTTTGGCGCGGTCCGTCATGGAAATACAGTTAACGGGGCAGACCTTTACGCACGATCCGCATCCGGTGCATCTTTCTTTAATAATAAAAATTTCGTTTGCCATGGTTTTACAACACTTTCATTTCTAATAGTTTTGCTACTAAGTTTTTCGCTTTTTCTTCCGGAGTTGCGCCTTCTACTTTAACGCCGCCAGTCCTGGGAGGAGGATTAAAACTGGAAGCAACAATGGTAGGAGAACCCCCTAAACCAATTTTATTTTTATCGGCTTTAATATCCTCTGCGGTCCAACGAGGGATCACAGCTTTTTTTGCCGCCATTTTTCCTCTTAAAGAAGGAACCCTCGGTTCATTAATTTCTTTAACCACGGCAATCACCGCAGGGAGAGGCATTTCTAAAACGTCAACTCCGTCTTCCATCATGCGATGAACCCGTATTAAGGAATCGTTAATTTCTTCTACTTTTTTTACATAGGCTACATTGGGAATATCGAGCCAGGCGGCTATTCCGGGCCCCACATGGCCGGTGTCGCCATCGTTGGTCTGTTTTCCGCAAATGATCAGATCCACTTTTTTCTGGGTAAACTCCGCAATTTTTCGTATTCCCATTTGGAGCGCGTAAGAAGTGGCATAGGTATCGGCGCCCGCAAAAGCTCTGTCACAGAGGTGAAACCCTTGGTCAACGCCGCGGGAGATAGCGTCCCTTAAGGATTCTTCTGCCTGAGGGGGTCCCATCGTCACTACAGATACCACACTATTGGGAACTCTTTCTTTAATACGAACGGCTTCTTCTATTCCGTATTCATCAAAAGGGTTAATGGCTGCGGCCATCCCTTCCCTTTTAAGAGTTCCAGTCTTTGGATCTATTTGAATATTCGCCGTGGCCGGCGTCTGCTTAATGCAAACTACTATGTGCATAAATCTTAGCCTTTCTGCGCTAATTCTTTAATAACAGCAGCGCCGATTTCGTTGCGTTGAATTTGGTTGGTGCCTTCATAAATTTGAGTGATTTTTGCGTCCCTCATGAACTTTTCTACAGGGAAATCTCGCATGTACCCAATTCCGCCGCAGAGTTGCACGGCATCGGTGGTTACCTTCATAGAAACGTCCGAGCAGAAAAGTTTTACCATAGCCGATTCTTTGGTCCACCGTTTACTGGAATTTTTCTTCATTTCATCATAGACAGTTTTTCCGGATTTTTCCGCCGCTTCTTCCGCCGCCAGGAGATCCTTATCCATGGCTTTTGTCACGGAGTAGAGTAAAGCTCTGGCCGCTTCTACCTGAGTGGACATGTCCGCTATCATGTGTAAAGAGGACTGGAAGGAGGCTATCGATTGCCCAAACTGCTTTCTCATTTTCGCATAAGCCAGTGCTTCGTCAATAGCTCCTTGAGCTATTCCCAACGCCTGGGACGCTACTCCTGGGCGAGAAATATCAAAAGTGCCCTGGGCTACGCTAAGCCCTCTTCCTTCTCCCCCTAAGAGGTTTTCCTTGGGGACTTTGCAGTTATCCAAATTAATTTCATAAGTAGGTGAGGCGCGAATTCCCATTTTTACTTCCTTTTTACCAAAGGAAAGCCCAGGCCAACCTTTTTCTAAAATAAAAGCGGAGAGTCCTCTGGCTCCTCTGGCGGGGTTGGTGGTAGCGAAAAGAGTATAAATTTCCGCTGCATTGCCATTGGAACAGAAATTTTTGGTTCCGTTTAGAACATAATAGTTCCCTTCTAACTTTGCGCTGCAACGAGTGGCGGTGGCATCCGACCCGGCTTCTGGTTCTGTAATCGTAAACGCGCCCAGCCGTTTGCCGCTAGCCAAATCCGGGAGATATTTTTTCTTTTGTTCCGGTGTTCCAAAAAGAATAATGGGAAAGGCGCATAAAGCGGTGCAGGCGATGGTTAACGCAATGCCGCCACAGGCTCTGGAAATTTCTTCTACCGCTAAACAAAGCTCTAGCCCCCCGCCGCCTAAGCCTCCGTATTGAGTGGGAAAGTAAACGCCAAATAGATCCGCTTTTCTTAATTCTTCCACGATGGGCCATGGATATTCTTCGGTGACGTCGTAATGTTCCCGCACCGGTTTAATTTTTTTCTGGGCAATTTCTCTGGCCGTTTCTTGAATAGCCTGTTGTTCTTCGGTTAAAAAGTAGTTCAAATGAATATCCTCCTATCTTTGCGGATCCTTTTCAGCGCGTCTTTTGCGGCAGCTTGTTCGGATTCCTTTTTAGATTTTCCTAACCCTTCCCCTAACAATTTCTTTTTTATGTGGACTTGGCTATGAAAAGTTTTATCGTGGTCCGGACCACTCTCTTTAATAATTGTGTAAGAGGGAGGGATTTTAAATTTTTTTTGAATGAGTTCCTGCAGTTTACTTTTAGTATCGTTTTCCACTATCCGCTTCGCCTGAGAAAATTTTTTAATGACAAAATCCTTCGCTTTTTCAAACCCATGGTCTAAATAAATAGCGCCGATCACGGCTTCCATGGCATCCGCCAAGATAGATTCTTTAAGCCTGGGGTTGGCCTGAGATTCGTTTTCCGTAAGCTTGAGGTGTGCCCCTAACTTTAAAGTTTGCGCCCATTTATAGAGGGAGGATTTAGAAACGAGTTGGGATTTTAGTTTGGAGAGTTTTCCCTCGTCTTCGTTGGGGTAGCGGTGATACAGAAAATCGGTTACCGCGGTATTCAAAATACTATCTCCTAAAAATTCCATCCGTTCATTAAATTTTTCTTCTCCCTTGGAGAGCGCGTAAGATTTATGTGTGAGAGCTTCTTCTATGTGCTTTCTATCTTTAAATTTTATTTTTATCTTTTTTTCTAATTGTTCAATGATGTCCATCATAAGCTTTTATTAGTAATACGGCGTTATGTCCTCCAAATCCAAAGGAGTTGGAAATGGCGCAGGTCACTTTCCATTCTCTTGCGGTATTGGGCACATAATCTAAATCACAATCGGGATCTTGCTCTTCATAATTAATGGTAGCGTGTACCACCCCTTTCTGAATAGAAAGTATAGAGGCAATGAGCTCTACTCCGCCCGCAGCTCCCAAAAGATGCCCTGTCATAGATTTTGTGGAAGAGATTGGAATTTGTTTCGCTCTTGCCCCAAACACATTTTTGATGACGAGAGTCTCTGTTTTATCGTTGAGTTGTGTAGACGTTCCGTGAGCGTTAATATAATTTACTTCTTCTGGATTTACGTGCGCGTCCTTTAAAGCGTTTTTAACTGCCTGGGTTTGAGACTTCCCTTCTGGGTTGGGCGAAGTAATGTGATACGCATCATCGGTTAATCCATATCCTGCCAGTTCCGCCAAGATGTTTGCTCCACGGGCACGGGCATGTTCTTCTGTTTCTAAAACCAAGACGCCGGCTCCCTCTCCCATAACAAACCCTTCTCTTTTTTTATCAAAAGGGCGGCTCGCTTTTTGCGGGTTATCATTATAGGATTCGGCTAAGGCTCCTGCCTGGGAAAATCCGGAAAGTCCCAGCTGAGTAATGGCGGCTTCACTCCCGCCGCAGATCATTATTTCGGCATCGCCGTAGCGCATATGTCTTAAGGCTTCTCCTATGGCATTGTTAGCGGTAGCGCAGGCGCTAGAGACCGCGTAGTTAGGCCCGCGAAAACCATATTGAATAGAAATTTCTCCAGAGGCCATGTTGGAGATAAGTTTGGGAATTAAGAAGGGCGAAACTTTTCTGTTGCCTCTTTTTTGCAGGGTGGTAAACTCTTCTTCTATGGTTTGTAAGCCGCCGATTCCGCTTCCCACAATCACTCCAATTTTTTCTAGATCTTCTTTGGTAAGGTCTAACCCCGAATGCGTAATAGCCATTTTAGCGGCTGCTACAGCAAACTGAGTAAAACGATCCATCCGTTTTATTTTTTTCTTCTCTATAAATTGGGAAGGCTCAAAGTCTTTTACTGCTCCGGCAATGCGGCAGGCGTACTGAGAAACGTCAAAAGTAGTAACAGCGCTAACCCCAGATTTTCCATGCACACAGGCGTCCCAAAAACCCTCTAAACCGATTCCAATGGGACTGACGACTCCCATTCCAGTGATGACAACTTTTTTCATTTGCTTTTTATAATCAACTTATTAATACCACTAACTCGCCATTCCAGAAAAAAGCAGGAATGACGGTCGTACCTAATTCTTAAAAGGTTAGGTTTTTACTTCTTGTGGGTTTTGATGTAGTCGATGGCCTGACCTACGGTTTGAATCTTTTCGGCTTCTTCATCTGGAATTTCAATGTCGAATTCCTCTTCTAAAGCCATTACGAGTTCCACGGTATCGAGCGAATCTGCCCCGAGATCATTCACAAAAGAAGCTTGTGGGGACACCGTTGCGGCATCGACCCCTAAGTTCTCAACAATAATTTCTTTTACTTTTCCTTCAATATCATTAGACATCTTCTAGCCTCCTCTTGAACTTACCCGAATGTTTAAGTTGGAAAGCGGAATTCAAATGAAAATCCGTCCATTTTTTCTTCAAAAAAAAGCTCGTAAATACTATTCAAGTATTTACTCACTTTTTTGTTTCGAAAAAATAGCCGTCTTTTCATTCTCTGTTCTCGCTTCCAACTTAAACATTCGGGTTACCCGCGTAGGGGTGGACTACATGTACATCCCGCCATTGACTGAAATCACTTGCCCTGTAATATAAGATGAATCTTCCGACGCTAAAAAGAGCGCCGCCTTGGCCACATCTTCGGCTTCTCCTAACCTTTCTAAAGGAATAAGAGAGGCGAGCTTTTGTTTTTGTTCATCGGAAAGGGCTTCCGTCATTTTAGTCTTGATAAAACCAGGGGCAATCGCGTTGACTAAAATGTTTCGGGAAGCGAATTCCCGAGCGCATGTTTTAGTCATGGCTATTAAACCGCCCTTCGACGCAGAATAATTCGCTTGTCCCGCGTTCCCCATCAGTCCCACTATAGAGCAAATATTGATAATGCGGCCCGATCGCTGCTTCATCATGGGGCGGATAACGGAGCGGGTGCATAAAAACGAACCTTTTAAGTTAACCGCTATTACTTTGTCCCATTCGTCGTCGGACATGCGCATCACTAAATTATCTTTAGTAATGCCCGCGTTGTTCACTAATATATCAATTCGTCCAAATTTGTCAAGCGTATTTTTAACCATTGTATCGCAGTCCGCGCCTTGAGTGACATCTCCTTTTAGAGGGAGCGTTTCCACATTAAAATCTTTGCTTAGGGATTCGGCCGCTTTTTTTACCGATTCTTCTTGAACGTCGGATATTACAATCTTTGCCCCTTCTTTAGCCATAAGCGCGGCGATAGAAAAACCAATGCCTTGGGCGCCGCCCGTAATGATTGCAACTTTATCTTTAAGCCTCATTTAAAACTCCTCTGCTTCAATGGGAACAGCCATTTTACTTTTATCTATCTTTCTTAACAACCCTGTTAAAACTTTTCCCGGCCCTATTTCTATAAATTTTTCTACTCCGCTTTCTATCATCCTTTGCATCGAATCTACCCAAAGCACAGGGTGATCTATTTGTTGTCCCAATTTTTCTTTAATATCCGCTACTTCCTGCGCGGGTTTTGCATCGCAGTTAGTAAGAACTGGAATTATGGTTTTAGAAATTGCGGCGCTGGTAAGTTCTTTTGCCATATTTTGCGCCGCCACTTTTAAATAGCTGGAATGAAAGGGACCAGAAACATTTAAAGGGATGGCTCTTTTTCCCGGAAGTCCTTTGATTATTTCTAGGGCAGATTCAATGCCTTTTTTGGAACCGGCAAGGACTATTTGATCGGGTGAATTAAAGTTCACCATCTCGCATCGCTCGCCATTATTTGAACTTTTGTCACAGATCTCTTGAAGATGTTTGCGATCTATATTTAAGATCGCCGCCATCGTGCCGGGATTTTTTTCACATTCTCTTTGAATGACCCAGCTGCGATATTGTACTAATTTTAAACCGGTTTTAAAATCGAATGCTCCCGCCGCAAAGAAAGCGGAATATTCTCCAAGGCTATGGCCGGCAACAAAGGCGCAATTTTCCTTCCAGTTAGGATTTTTAGAGGTAAAAACTTTAAAGAGCGCGCAGCTCGTGCTAAATAGGGCGGGCTGGGTTACCGTAGTTTCTTTTAATTCTTCCGCAGTTCCATTAAAAATTTTGTTCTTTAAGTCTATTCCCAGAATTTCATTGGCAGAATCAAAAATTTCTCGCGCTTCCGTATATTTTTCATAGAGGGTTTTCCCCATCCCCGGATATTGGGATCCCTGTCCCGGGAAAAGAATGGCGTATTTTACCATCGGATGACGCTGGCTCCCCAGGTGAGACCGGCGCCAAAAGCAACGAGTTCCACGAGGTCGCCGCGTTGAATGCGGCCTTCTCGTTGGGCTTCGTCGAGGGCGATAATCGTGGTGGCGCTCGACATGTTGCCATATTTTTGCACGTTTACAAACGTGGCGTTTTCTTGGATGTCTAAACGTTTTGCCACGGAATCTATAATTCTAAGATTCGCTTGGTGCGGGATAATGAGTTTTAAATCGCGCGAGTTAACTCCGGCAATTTCTAACGCTTTTTTTGCGGCCTCTACCATTTTTATAACGGCTAATTTATAAACTTCGGGGCCGTTCATATGAATTTTATTTAAATTATTCTCAATCATTTCTGGCGTAGTGGGTTGTTTAGAACCTCCGGCTGGAACTTTTAAGATGTTCGCTTCGGATCCGTCGGCTCTCATATAAACGGATAAAATTCCGGATTCCCCTTCTTCGGCAGAAATAATGGCGGCCCCGGCTCCATCTCCAAATAAAACACAAGTGGAACGGTCCTTCCAGTTCGTAAGTTTAGAGAGAGTATCGACTCCTATGACTAAAATTTTTTTAGATTGGCCGGACTCTATAAAACTTTTGGCTGTGGCAAGGCCGTATATAAATCCGGAACAGGCAGCGGAAATGTCCATGGCAGGCGCTTTTTTTGCTCCCAAGGCTGCTTGCACTAAACAGCTTACCGACGGAAAAAACATATCGGGCGTGCAGGTGCAGGTAAAAATGGCATCCAATTCTTCTGCTTTAACTTTTGCATTTTCAAGGGCCATTTTTGCCGCTTCAATCGCTAAGTCCGAAGACGCTTGGTTTTCTCCGGCAATTCTTCTTTGTTCGATGCCTGTGCGAGTGCGAATCCACTCATCCGAGGTGTCTACTATTTTTTCTAGATCGGCATTCGTTAAAACTTTTTCCGGCAAATATCTCCCGGTGCCTAAAATTTTAGCTCTTAACTTTTTCATTGTATTAAGGGAATAGATTTTTCTCGCGATAAAATTTCGGAATAAGGAGTTAGGTGAGAAGGGAGGCGCATAATTTCAGCGGTGATTTCTTCGTTTACTTTTCCAGAGGCGAATCTCTTGGCTACTTTTATGGCATTTTTGATAGCCTTACCCGTGGATTTCCCATGGCTGATAATGCAGGTTCCATTGATTCCTAAAAGCGGGGCGCCGCCATATTCGGTATAGTCCATTTTTATTTTAAACTTTTTGAGGGCTGGTTTTATAAAAAGATATCCAAATTTAGCGAGAGAACTTGCCATAATTTCTTGGCGAATCATTTTGGTAATGGCATCGGCGGTTCCTTCCATAGTTTTTAAAACCACGTTTCCCACAAAGCCATCGCAAACGATGACATCTGCTTTACCTTTAGGAATATCTCTCCCTTCCACGTTCCCAATAAAATTAATTTCCTTGCACGCTTCTAAAAAGGGCGCGGCGTGTTTGGTGAGATGGTTCCCCTTTTCTTTTTCTTCGCCAATGGAAAGCAGTCCTACTCGCGGGTTGGAAATATTTAGAATATTTTGCGCCGCAATTTTAGCCATGATGGCGAATTGTAACAGATATTCCGGTTTACAATCCGCGTTGGCGCCTACGTCGGCCACAATGCAGTGTCCGTTCAGGGTAGGAATGGCGGTCGCTATAGTTGGGCGGTAAATTCCGGGCAGCCTTCCCAAGTATCGTAAAGCGCAGGTCATCACCGCTCCGGAATTTCCGGCGGAGACTAACGCGTCGGCTTCTTTTCTATGGAGCAGCTGCGTGGCTACCACTAAGCTGGAATCTTTTTTATTGCGGCTCGCTTTACTGGGGGACTCTTCCATTTCTATAATCTCCGAAGCATGATGCATAGAAATGGAAGTTTGTTGAGGATATTTTTTAAGTTCTAATTCTATTTTTTCTTTTTGGCCTACAAGGATAAGAGGAGTGTTATCGGTTTCGGCAAACAAAACAGCGCCTTCCACAATTTTGGCCGGTGCATAGTCGCCCCCCATGGCATCGATTACAATTTTCATTTTAAATGAATGAAAGGGGGTTATAAAAAATGACTTACTCTTTACCTTCTCCCTCTTTAGTCTTTTTAACTTTTTTAGGGAGGACTAATTCATTCTTATAGAATCCACATTCAGAACAAACGTGGTGCGGTAGCGCGGGCGCTCCGCAATGAGAGCATTTTGAAAGATTGGTAGATTCTATGCTCCAGTTTGCGGCGCGGCGCATGTTCCGCCTCATGCGGGTATGTTTTTTCTTTGGATTTGCCATATCAATGTTACTCCTTTGCCAGCTCTAACTTTAGTCTAACTCTCTAAACATAATTTTTAGTTCTCGCAATGCGGAACTAGGAGAGTCCGAGCCATGGACCAAGTTTTTTCTGTTATCTGTTCCGTAAAGATTTCTTAAGGTGCCCGGTTTTGCTTCTTTGGAATTGGTAGCGCCTATTACGTCCCGGGAGCGTTGAACTATGTTTTCCCCTTCCCATGCCGTGGCGATAAGAGGGCCAGAAAGCATAAACTCCATAAAGCGCTCGTAAAATTCTTTGCCACTATGCTCCGCGTAAAATTGTTCCAATAACTGCTTGCTTGGCGGAATCAGTTTTATGGCTACGAGTTTAAACCCTTCACTCTCCAGGCGATCTAAAATTTTCCCCACCACATTTTTTTCTAATGCGTCGGGCTTTAGCAAGATACACGTTTTTTGTTTTATAGCGGTAAGGGTCATTATACTTTTGCCGGAGCTCTTTTTAAGGACTGAATTTCTTGGATAATGGCTTCTCCCATTTGGCTTGTGCTGACCGCAGTGGGATCCGTAGGAGTAGGTTTCATATCGTAAGTCACATCTTTCCCTTTCGCAAAAACATTCCGTACCGCACAATCTAAAATATTAGCGGCCTCCTCTTCTTTTAAATAATCCAGCATTAGTTTTGCCGATAAAAGGCAAGCGGAAGGATTC
>JAHFCA010000030.1 GCA_023249715.1 Elusimicrobiota bacterium | reverse complement strand
GACCTTTCCAGAAGTAGAACGCGTTTTTGGCAAAGCGGGGAGGGCGGAAACTTCTACGGATCCCGCTCCTTTTTCTATGATGGAAACGACCGTTCTTTTAAAACCGCAATCGGAGTGGAGAAAAAAGGATCGCTGGTATTCGGATTTCCCAGAATTTTTGCAACGACCTTTTCGCCACATTTGGCCCGACCATATTTCTAAAGAGGAACTAGTGAATGTTCTTGACAGAAAAATGCGTTTTCCGGGAGCGGTCAACGCCTGGACGATGCCCATCAAAAATAGAATCGACATGCTCTCTACGGGAATCCGCACTCCCATTGGGATAAAAATTTTAGGGAAAGATTTAAAGGAGATGGAGCAAATAGGGGGCCACCTAGAGATGATTTTAAAAGATCTTCCGGGCACGCGCTCCATTTTTGCGGAGAGAACGGCAGGGGGCTACTTTCTTAATTTTGATCTAAAAAGGGAACAGTTGGCCCGGTATGGGATTAGCATCAAAGAAGCGGAAATGGTGATTATGTCCGCTATCGGGGGGGAGCCCATTTCGACCACGGTTGAAGGAAGAGAACGCTATACCATTAATGTTCGCTACGCGCGCGAACTGAGAGATAGTTTACCCAAGTTGCGCCGCGTATTGGTTCCAACGATGTCGGGGGCGCAGATTCCTTTGGAGCAATTGGCCGATATTAATTTAAGTTACGGTCCCGCCATGATCCGGAATGAAAACGGTTTGTTGGCGGGGTATGTTTACGTGGATATTGAAGGGCGGGACATCGGGAGTTATGTAAGCGCAGCAAAAAAACTGGTCCAGGAAAAATTAAAGCTGCCGGCGGGAACCACGTTGCTCTGGAGCGGCCAATATGAAAATATGTTGCGCGTGAGAGAAAGACTAAAAATTGTTATCCCAATTACCCTCTTTCTTATTTTTCTTCTTCTCTATATGAACACGAAGTCCGCCATTAAGGCGGGAATTGTGATGTTGGCGGTTCCTTTCTCGCTCATTGGAGCGGTGTGGTTCCTCTATATTCTAGGTTACAATATTTCTATTGCCGTGTGGGTGGGAATGATCGCCCTCATGGGGTTGGACGCGGAAACGGGAGTTTTTATGCTTTTATTTTTGGATCTTTCCTACTCCGATGCCGTGCGTCGAGGGAATATGAGGAATAATGTGGATCTAGAGGAGGCGATCATTCATGGCGCCGTCAAAAGGATCCGCCCCAAGATGATGACGGTCTGCGCCGCGGCGATTGGGCTTATTCCCATTATGTGGTCCACGGGAACGGGTGCCGACATGATGAAGCGCATCGCTGCCCCCATGATTGGGGGGCTCTTTACCAGTTTTCTGCTCGAGCTTTTAGTGTACCCTCCTATTTACTCTCTTTGGAAAGGCAAGGAAAAGGGATAAGAAAACTTAATATTACACGACTCCCAATTTTTTTAAAATATCAGAAATGGTCTGTTTCAAAACTGGCAAATCGCGTTCAACAATATCCCAAATTTGTTCGATATCAATTCCAAGGTATTCATGAACTGCCATGTTTCTAAATCCTGCAATACTCCGCCAGTCAATATTAGGATACTGGGTTTTGATATCTTCAGATAAATGTTGTGTTGATTCAGCTAAAATTTGGAGATTACGAATTTCAAAGAGGTACTGCCTCCTTTAAGACTCGATCCCTGATAAACCAATGAAGACCTTTGGGCGTAACAACATCTACTTTTCTAACTAGCAACTCTTCTAAATCAGCAACAAAGCCACCAGGAAAAAAAGAAGAATGAGTGGGTCCCACCTCCACGAGTAAATCAATATCGCTTTCTGGTTGCGCATCCCCACGAGCCACTGAACCAAATACACGGATACTTGTGATACCATGTTTGGTAGCAATTTTCAAAATTTCATCACGTTTTGTTTTTATTAGTTCGTTTGTTCCCATAAATTATTCCTAATATCTAAATATACAATAACCAAATGATTTAAATTGACTCCAATTAAAGGCATAAAAGGCGCTGTTGCGAAATCTCACTACGAAGGGGCATTTCGCAACCCTTCTGTTAATGGATCCTCATGAAAAAGATCCCGTAAGAATTTCCCAAAAAGCCGTGAATGAATTTGCTTTAGCGGTTGAAAATGGGAACACGGGCAGTCTTCTTATTAAAGTTGGAGAACTATCCCGCAAGGATTTCGACCAAATTGCCACAATGGTTTCTCGCTCCAGAATCGGAACTAGAATCCATATCGAGGAGGATATGAGGTTATTCAATCAGATGAATGAAGGAAATTTTAGCCTCTTAAACGATGAAGTTGGAGCCCTTATAAGCCATTCAGGCGCAGCGCCACGGCTCTTAATTCAGAGATCTTTAGCCTTAAGAAATTTTGATCTTCTCCATCAAGCTCTAAAAACCATGAGCCATCTAAAGAACGCTTATATTAGCTATTGGGACATCCTCCATGGCGCGCTCGAAGCCACCCCTCTTCATTTTTCCGAATATTACGAACAAGAAATCAAACAAGCAGACTTCGTCCTTAAATTCCAGTAGGGGTAATCAGTTAGATTGAAATCTGACTACTTTGTAGTTAAAATACGAGGAGTTAACATGAGAAGAAATTATGACTTTTCAAAATCAAAGCAAAATCCTTACGCTAGGGCGCTTAAAAGACAAATAACGATTCGATTGGATGAGAAGACCATTGAATATTTTAAGCAGGTTTCAGCAGGCTCTGGGCTGGCTTATCAGAGCCTGATCAATTTGTACTTGGCGGATTGTGCGCAACATCATCGCAAGCTCCATTTAAATTGGGCTGCATAATGATCACAGAGGTGACCACAAAATGCAAGAGGGTTCAACCAGTCAGGTTGCTTTAAAGAATGAGATTTTGTATATTTATTAGCTTATGATTAACCACTATGAAACGCTTTTTATTTGTCCGGGAGAGATTTCTCAGGAAAAAGTAGAGACGACTCTCGACAAAGTAAAAGGAATTATTACAAAGGCGGAAGGTTCCATTGTTACAGCGGAACTCTGGGGGAAAAGAAGACTCGCCTACCCAATTAAACATAATCGGGAAGGGTTTTACGTCTACCTTATCTTTAAAGCTCCAACACCAGTCCCAGCGCTTTTAAACCATTTTTATCGGGTTACAGATACTGTATTTCGCGGTTTGACCGTAAAAGTAGATCCTCGCCACCTCGATTTAATTCGGCCTGTGATCAAAGCGGCAGAAGGAACAAGCGTTCCATCGGCGGAACCATCCATGGCTTCTAACGAAACGCATTCCAGTCCCGCAACGACCGCGCAACCTATAGAGAAAGGGGCGGCCTAATGGCAACTTCTCAGCTGCGCTTACACAACCTGAACGATGTAAAGTTGGTGGGAAGAATCACCCGCGATCCGGAACTGCGCTACACGGGAAAAGGGCAGGCGGTATGCCGGATAGATTTAGCGGTAAATCGCCGCTACAAAGATGCGACCGGGGAATGGAAGGAAGATACCACATTTGTTCCCGTTGTCGTTTGGCGGGAGGCTGCTCAGCGCTGCAGTGAGCGTCTAAAGAAGGGAAGTCCTGTTTTTGTAGAAGGGCGTTTAAAATCCCGCAACTGGGAAACTAAAGAAGGTCAAAAGCGGACCAGCTTGGAAGTGGAAACACGCTCCATACAATTTTTAGAAAAGTTGACAACTTCAGAAGAAGGCGAAGGGGTTGCCGTGGCCACGGAAGAATCTGCCAACGCTCCGGAAGGTTCCAATAGTCCCGCTTCTGTATCCGCCGAAGAGGAGATTCCATTTTAAATGGCTGAAGAAATTAGAAAACCACCATTCGATCCCAAAAGAAAACTTATGGGCGCCAGACCTGGTCCAGGAGCTGCCGGCCCCGCGGGGAGGGGACGTTTTAAAAAGCCGTTCGCCCGTAGACGGGTCTGCCGTTTCTGTGTAGATAAAATGGCTTATATCGATTTTAAAAATGTGAACCTTTTAAGAAATTTTATTTCGGATAGAGGTAAAATGCTTTCTTCCCGAACCACCGGAGTTTGCGCCACCCATCAAAGGGGTTTAAGGACGGCCATTAAGCGGGCAAGAAATGTTGCCATGCTTCCCTTCTCGGTCGTATAACCGGTTCTCTAACATGAAAATTATTTTGTGCGAAGATGTATCCAAAGTAGGTCAGTCCGGAGAACTTTGCACTGTATCCGATGGTTTTGCCCGCAACTATCTTTTTCCTAAAAAGCTTGCGTTAGAAGCGACTCCTTCTAATTTAAAACAATTAGAATCTCTTCAAAAAAATTTGAAGTTAAAGGCAGCCAAAGATTTAGAATCCGCTCAAACCCTGGCGGGCAAGATCGGGAATCTGGTTTTAGAAATCAATGCTTCGGTGGGGAAAGAAGGGCATCTCTTTGGAGCGATTACCAATCAGGCGATAGCGGAAGCCATTAAAGAAAAAGGTTTTTCTATCAATAAAAAAAGTATTGTTTTGGAATCTCCCATAAAATCTGTTGGAGATTACTCTGTTCCAGTTAGGCTGAATAGCCAAGTAACCGCGGAAGTCAAAATTAAAATTACCCCAAAAAAATAAGATTTGTAGTTGAATTCTTTTTGAGAAAAGAATTCGATACAAACCTTCATTTTAGTATAATCCACCAATGGTCAACCTTTTAGACAAAACTCCACCCTATTCTCAAGAAGCAGAAAAAGCAGTCCTCGGTTCCATGCTCATAGAGCGGGAAGCGTTAGAGCGCGCCTTAGAACTTTTAGACGAAAAATCCTTTTATGACGAAACCAATCGTAAACTTTTCTCGGCCATCCGCGACCTTTCCATGCAAGACAAGGTGGTCGACACCGTAACATTGGCCGAAGAGCTCCGCAGGAAAGAATGGCTCCAAGAGATTGGTGGAGCCGAATATATTGCTGAACTTATCCATACGGTAGCCACCGCTGCCCATATTGATCATTACGCAAATATCGTTAAAGAAAAAGGAGTTTTGCGAGATTTAATGACGGCTGCCACTTCTATTGTCGGCGAATGTTACCACGATAGCGAAGGAGCGGACGCTCTTTTAGATAAAGCGGAAGGGATGATCTTTGCCATTGCCGATAAAAGAAGCAGAGCTTCCTTATTGCCAGTCTCCAGCATGGTACACGAAATGGTGGAACACTTAGAGCAGCTTCACCAAAGAAAAGAGACGGTGACGGGCGTGCCTAGCGGATTCAAACGGTTGGACGACATGACGGCCGGTTTTCAAGGGGGCAGTTTGTGCATTCTTGCGGCTCGCCCGGGCGTAGGGAAGACCGCGTTGGCCTTAAATATCGCGCTCCACGTTGCCACTAAGAAAAAAATGCCAGTCGCTATTTTTTCTCTCGAAATGAGCCAGCAGGAAATTGGGATGCGCCTTTTAAGTTCTTCGAGCGGAATTCCCTTGCAAAGTTTAAGAACAGGATTTTTTAAAAAGTCGGATTGGCCCATTATTACCCGAAAAGCGGAACTTTTAGCGGAGGCTCCCATTTATCTCGATCATTCCAGCTCGGCCATGTCTATTATGACCTTGCGCTCTGCGGCTCGGCGGTTGAGTGTGCAGCTGAAATCCAAGGGAACTCCCTTGGCCATGATTGTGATCGATTATCTCCAGCTCATGCAGGGGTCGCGCAGAAATCCTGAAAGCCGCCAAAATGAAATTGCGGAAATTTCGCGCTCACTCAAAGGGCTGGCCCGCGATTTAAATATTCCCATTCTAGCGCTGTCGCAGTTGAACCGCTCTCCCGAGGAACGGGGACGGGAAGGGCGGCCACAACTTTCGGATTTAAGAGAGTCGGGAGCTTTGGAGCAGGACGCCGATTTGGTCGCTTTTATCTTTAGAGAAGCCCTCTATAAAAAAGAGCCCGATGAAGACACCTTAAGAAAAGCAAAATTAATTCTGGCAAAGCAAAGAAACGGTCCCCTCGGGGAAATTGATTTAATCTTTATGCGCGAATGCGCTCGTTTTGAAAACCTTGAGCCAGAGAATTGAAATTTATCGTCCTACATGGGTCGAGATTAATCACCGCCATCTGCAGCATAATCTCTCCAAACTCCGCCAGCAGCTCTCTTCTAAAGTAAAAATTCTCGCCGTCGTTAAAGCGAACGCGTATGGCCACGGCCTAGTGGAGGTTAGTAAAACTTTAACTCGCTTAGAAAATCTTTATTTGGGGGTTACCTCTTTAGAAGAAGCCATTCAGTTGCAGGAAGTAAAAATTCAAGCTCCCATTTTAATTTTGGGAAACATTTTTCCGTTTTCCAATTTAGCAGAAGCGATTCAGAGAAAAATCCGTTTAACCGTAGCCAGCCGGGAAGCCGCTTTGCAGATTGACCGCATCGCGAAAAAACTAAATCAAAAAGTTTATTGCCATGCTAAAATTGATACCGGTATGAACCGCATTGGGGTTCGTTCGCAAAATAGTTTTGAATTCATTCAAAGAATTTTAGAATATCCTACTTTAAAGTTAGAAGGAGTCTATACCCATTTTGCCGATTCCGCCGAAAACAGAGAGTTTACCCGCAAGCAGTGGAAACTTTTTTCCCAGTTGATTTTTGATTTAAAAAAACAAGGGGTTTCCATCCCTTATTCCCATTGCGCCAACTCTTCCGCCTTGTTGAAATATCCTCACACGCATTTAACCATGGTGAGACCTGGAATTTCCCTCTATGGGGTTAGCCCCATTCCACGGCCTCCAATTTCTTTAAAACCCATTTTAAGTTGGAAAAGTAAAATTATATTTTTAAAAGTGGTTCCTTCTAAAACACCGGTGAGTTATGCCGGTACGTTTGTAACCAGACGCAGAACCAAAATCGCAACGGCCGCATTTGGGTACGCGGATGGTTTTCGCAGAGACCTTTCCAATCAGGGGGAAGTTTTAGTCCGGGGAAAAAGAGTTCCCGTTATTGGAAGGGTCACCATGGATATGACCATGCTGGATGTAACTGATTTAGAGGAGGTTCGCGTAGGGGATGAGGTTGTGATCCTTGGGTCTCAAGAAAAAATGTCTATCTCGGTTCAAGAAGTAGCAAACTTATGCCAAACCAGTCCGTATGAAATCTTCTGTGGAATTTCTGCCCGAGTTCCAAGAATTCATCTCTCATGAACAAAAAATTAGAAAGTTTATTTTCAATTTCTGGCAATTTTGTTCTTTTACTTTCTAAACCGTGCGGGGAAATAGCGATCCTCCTTTATAGAACCTTCTTTTGGATTTTTAAATCTAATACTAATAAACGCAATTTTTTTCTCCAGCTCCAAGAAATGGGGGCTCGCACTTTTCCGGTCACCTCTTTAACGCTGCTTTTTACAGGCATGGTTTTAGCCCTTCAAACCGGGTACGCTTTTATTCGCGTTTTTAATGAACCGCTCTATGTCGGCAGGCTGGTGAGCGCTTCCATTGTAAAGGAATTAGGCCCTGTTATGACGGCCGTGGTATTCTCCGGAAGAGTGGGAGCCGCTGTCGCCGCCGAGTTAGGGACAATGAAGGTGACCGAACAAATTGATGCCTTGTATACGTTAGGAACCAATCCTGTGAAGTATTTAGTGGTCCCCCGTTTTTTAGCGGCCATGATTATGCTGCCTCTTCTGGTCATTTATTCCGATTTTTTAGGCACTATCGGCGGATATTTAGTGGCTCACTATCGGTTTGACATCCCCACCAATGTCTATTTTGATGAAGTCTATTTATTAAGGTTAAAAGATGTATTCCATGGACTGGTTAAATCATTCGCGTTCGCATTGTTGGTCATTATGGTCGCTTGTTACCGAGGGTTGAATACGGAAGGAGGGGCGGAAGGAGTAGGAAGAGCCACAACCCAATCTGTCGTGGTTTCCATGGTATTAATTTTAGTGGGAGACTATTTTCTTACCGCGCTTCTCATTGCGTTTGGTTTGGGATAATTGGTTTGGGATAAATTCTCATGATTAAAGTAGAGAATCTGCGGAAAGCTTTTAAGGGGCATGTGGTGCACGCGGGCATCTCTTTTGTCCTCAATAAAGGAGAAACACTCACCATTATTGGAGGTTCCGGCTCCGGTAAATCTATTCTGTTAAAGCAAATTGTGGGGCTGGTTAAATCCGATTCCGGATCGATCATTATTGACGGAAAAGAGATCTCTAGGTTAGGGGAAGACAAGTTACAAGAAGTGCAAAAAATGATAGGATATGTTTTTCAAGAATCGGCGTTATTTGATTCTCTTACAGTCGGAGAAAATGTTGCTTCTGGTTTAAATAATTTGGCGCGTTTAACGGCTTTGGAAACTTTGAAAATTGTGGAAGAAAAGCTGGCATTGGTAGGGTTGCCTGGGATTAAAGAGTTTAAGCCAGCGCAGCTTTCTGGCGGAATGAAAAAACGGGTTGGGATTGCCCGGGCTATCGCCATGAATCCTCAAATTTTACTCTACGATGAACCGACCACGGGGTTGGACCCCGTGATGTCGGATGTCATTAATGATCTTATTCTTAAATTGAAAAAGGAAACTCAAATGACCGCCATCGCTGTCACCCACGATATGAAATCCGCCTACAAAATTTCCGATCGAGTCGCGATGCTGTACCAAGGCAAAATTCTCGAAGTGGGGACTCCGCAGGAAATTCAAAATTCTAAAAATGGAATTGTGCGACAATTTATTTCCGGGTCGAGTTCGGGGCCTATTCCGATACCGGGGCAAAAGTTCCAACCATTAAAAAGTGAATAACGAAACGAAGGTAGGTCTTTTTGTCTTAATTGGGTTAGCGGTTGCGGCGATGGGGATTATGAAGTTAAGCGATATCCGTTGGGAAAGCCGTTATACCCTCTATTTTATTTTTGACGATGTGCAGGCGATCCGGGATAAAAGCCCTATAAAGATCGCGGGAGTAGAGGTGGGCCGGGTAGAAAAAATAGAGCTCATGGAAGGGAAGGCTAAAATTACGTCCCGTATTTCCAGAGAAGTTCCCATTTATGCCAATGCAAAGGTACGGGTAAAACTCATTGGTCTAATTGGCTCCCAATTTTTAGATCTTAAACCGGGAGATTCTACGGCTCTCCGCCTAAAAGATGGGGATATGTTAAAGGGAGATCCTCCCCGGTCCATCAACGATTTAGTGGATAAATTGGCCGATTTACTGGAAGGAAAAGATGGAAAGGGTGGAATTGCCAACGATATTTCCGCCACAATGGCGAATTTGCGTTCTATCTCCGATTCATTAAATAGCGCCATTGGCAAACAAAGAGTGGAGTTGGAAGAGATGGTCGTTAACTTTCATCAATTTTCCGGCGATCTCAAGGGCATGGCTAAAGATATGCATGATTTGACCAGCGCCAACAAAGAAAACTTTACTATTTCCATGACCAAGTTGCGCACTCTCTTAGAGAGAATAGATGAAGTTGTGGCCAAAATTCAAAAAGGAGAAGGCGCCGTGGGCCGTTTGGTGGCCGATAAAGAGATGGGGGAAGAGGTTAAAAAAACAGTGGCTAATTTAAAGCAAGCATCGGAATCAGGGAAAGAAGTGTTGGCCCGCTTTACCAAATTCCGTTCGTTCTGGGAACTGCAATTAAGAGCGGCTCCGGGCGCTTCTATCGCGAGAGGGGATGCGGCTATCCGGTTACAGCCCCGGCCGCATAAATATTATTTTATAGGCGTGAACAATGCAGGAGACAGAAAAGATGAATTTAGAAACGAAGGCGATTATGAGAAGAAAAATACCATTACCGGTCTTTTAGGAAAAGAGTTTGGCCCTGTAACGGTAGAGCTGGGGGCTATTCGTTCTTCAGTGGGGGTTGGAATTAAATATTTTCCCTTCAACCGCGAGCTGGAAAAAGAAGAAGAGAGAGATCACACTCGCAAGTTCTCTGTAGAAGCCGAAGCCTTTGACTTTGGACGCAACGAAACCAGAGGGCGCGCTGGGCAAGAGAGAAAATTTTCGAATCCTCAATTCAATTTGGGAGCAAAATATAAAATTAATAAATGGGCCCGTCTGGGAGCTTCTGTGGAAGATTTGGCGGAAATCCGACAGTACAATCTTATCACCCAACTTGTCTTTGAAGATAGAGACCTGGCTTACCTTTTTGGATTTGTAAGTTTTGCCCGTTAATTGTTATGAAAAAGATTGCATCTAAAACAAAGACACTCTTTGTTTGTAAAGAGTGCGGTTATTCCGCCGCCAAATGGTTGGGCAGATGCCCGGATTGCGGCCAATGGAATACGTTGGCGGAAGAAAAAATTCAGCCCACTAAATTTTTACAAAGCAATCTCACCCGCTTTAGTTCCACCGTTGCTTTACTCTCTGAAATAAGCTCTTCTAAATTAAATCGTACGTCTACGGGTCTTGCGGAATTCGACCGCATTTTAGGCGGAGGTATTACCCGGGGGAGCCTGATTCTTTTGGGAGGCGCTCCGGGAATAGGAAAATCTACTCTAATTCTCCAGGTCGCTGGCCTTTTAGGAAAAGAAAAAAAAGTGCTCTATGTTTCCGGAGAAGAATCGCAAGAACAAATAAAGGCACGAGCGGATCGTATTGGGATCCATGCTTCCCAGCTCTATCTTCTTTCTGAAACCAATTTAGAAACTATTTTAGATAAGGTAAAAGAGATTGGGCCGGAATTTATAATTATAGATTCTATTCAGACCACGGCGCGAATGGATTTTCCTTCTTCGGCGGGTTCGGTGGGGCAAATACGGGAATGCGCGGCCGAATTTTTAGCGTGCGCCAAGTCTCAGGGGATTACCGTTTTTCTCTTGGGACACGTCACTAAAGAGGGGGATTTAGCGGGGCCAAGAGTTTTAGAACATATGGTAGACACCGTTCTCTACTTTGAGAGCGAGCCGCAAAAATCGTTACGAGTTTTGCGGGCGCATAAAAATCGTTTTGGTCCAACTTCGGAAGTGGCCCTCTTCCAAATGGAAGCCGAGGGGTTGCAAGAAGTCCAGGACTTCTCCAGTATTTTTTTAAAGGAACGTCACAAGGGGCCCGGTTCTTGTTTAGTGATGGCCATGGAAGGAACTCGTCCCTTAGTATTAGAAATACAAGCCTTGGTCAGCAAGACCTATTTTGGGTACCCTCGGCGCATGGTGAATTCTTTAGATTTTAACCGAGCGCTTTTAATGATTGCCGTCTTAGAAAAAAGAGTCAACCTAAATTTAGGGAATCAAGATGTCTTTGTTAACGTAACAGGAGGCGTACGCGTAAAAGAGCCGGCGGCCGATTTGGGCCTTGCCTGTGCCATCGCGAGCGCCTTTGGGAACTTTTATCCTTCTTCCGATGGAATATTTATTGGGGAAGTGGGTTTAGGAGGAGAGCTGAGAACCGTTCCTCATACGTTGGAACGGTTAAAAGAATCGGAGCGCTTGGGATTTTCTTGGGCTGTCCTCCCTAAAAAATCGATAAAAAGTGGAATGGCTTCTAAAATTAAAATTATACCCGTGGATCATTTAAAAGAAGCCATTCAATGGTTAGCCCAAGAACCGGCATTGGATTGTGGAATCTCGATTCTCACAACCAATGCCGG
>JAHFCA010000144.1 GCA_023249715.1 Elusimicrobiota bacterium | reverse complement strand
GCCCATAAATTTTAGAGAATGTGCGCAAAATAATAAGGTTCTCTCTCTCCTTAAAAAATTTTAAGGTGTTCGGATAATCCTGCGCCAACTCTTTGGAATATTCATAATAGGCTTCGTCGAAAACTATAAAGGGAACATTTTCCACGTTGGATAAGGAAAGGAATTCTTCCACCTCTTTTTGAGTGACATACGTTCCCGTAGGATTATTGGGGTTCGCGATAAATAGCGCTTTGGTATTCGAATTTATTTTCGCGGCCATCGCATTTAAATCGTGCTTATAATCCTGCATGGGCACCACAACCGTCTTAGCTCCCATTAGGTCAGCCGCCATCTGGTAACGAATAAAGGCGTGAGCCGAAACGATAATCTCATCCGTTGGATTAAAAAATGTTTTACCTAAAAGCTCGATGACCTCATCGCTCCCCGCTCCCAAAATAATCTCGTTTTCACCGACTCCTATATTCTTTGCCAATGCCCGCCGCAAAAGCGTTCCCGATCCATCGGGATAGCGATACGAACTGGAGCAATCTTTGCGCAACGCCCGCGCCGCCTTAGGGGAAGTGCCCAGAGCGTTCTCATTGGAAGCGAGCTTGATTACTTTTTTTAATCCCAACTCCCTTTGCACCTCTTCCAAGGGTTTCCCCGGAAGATACGGTTCAAAATGTTTTACTTCTGGTCTTAATAATTTAGATATATCCATAGAAAAGAAGAGAGCGGGGTGAACTCCCTATTTTTATTTTTGTCAAGAGCGTCTATGAGCATAAAATTTTTCTATATAGTTCTTTTGCCTTCGCATGTCTGAGCCTTTGCGGAACGCAAAGGCGAGTTCGAAGGCCAAAGAAAAAATTTATGCGAATGCGAGTCAAAAATAAAAATAGGGAGTTCACCCGCTCTCATATTATTCTCCTCGGGGATAAGAACCAAGCACTTTAAGATAGACGCAACTTTTCCCGAGTTCCTTCAACGCCATCTGCGCGGCGCTTTCTTGAGAATGGCCCAAAAAATCCACAAAAAAGAGATACTCCCACGCTTTTTTCTTGGTTGGGCGGGACTCAATTTTAGTGAGATTAATCTTATGCTTCTTAAAAACTTCCAGAATGTCGTTCAACGCCCCCACTTTATCTTTAATAGAGAGAAGTATGGAAGTTTTATCTTTTCCCGAAGGAGGCATGGAATGTTTTCCCACAATTAAAAAGCGGGTATAGTTCTCTTCGAAATCTTCAATATGCGATGCCACTGCTTTTAAGTGATATAGTTTTCCCGCTAACGGTGAGGCGATGGCGGCCGCCTCTTTGTCTAAAGAAGTTTGGCAGGCCGCGTCCGCCGTGGAGGCGGATTCATGCAGTTCCGCCCGGTTTAAGTGGGACTCTATCCATTTTCTGCACTGCGCCAGAGCCTGCGGGTGAGAATAGATCCGTTTAATTTTAGAAATATCCCCCGAAGAAGAGAGCAGAGTATGAGAAATAGGCTCTTCCCTTTCGGCGCAAATGGCCAAATTAGATTCCACAAACATATCGAGGGTGTGGTTCACTACCCCTTCGGTGGAATTTTCTATGGGCACAACGCCGTAGTCCGCTCTTCCCTTTTCCACTTCCACAAACACATCCGAAATAGATTTTTGCGGCGACATTTCCGAAGCTTGTCCAAAATGTTTCAAGGCGAGCTGGTGCGTAAACGTGGCCGAAGGCCCCAAATACGCCACCTTAATCTTCCCCTGCAATTTTTTAGAAACGTTAAAAATTTCCTGAAAGACCAATTCCACATCCTCCGATTCCATGGGGCGAATGTGGTTGGAAATCAGTCGGTCTAAAATTTCTCTCTCCCGGGATTCGGAATAGATTTGGTCCCCTTTTTTATTTTTTAAAGCGCCAATCTCTTTGGCCGTTTTGGCCCGTTTTACCAAGAGCTCTAAAATTTCATTGTCAATCCGGTTAATAATCTGCCTTAAACTTTCAATTGTTTTTTTCATACAATCCCAATATACGATAACATCCTTTTATTAGTTTTATCTCTTCTATAAGAGAAATAGCGGGAATCGTGATAGGTGCATTCCGCAGTTACTTTTATATTCTTTTTTAAAACTCCAAAACGCACCAACTGATCCCCAATCACTCGACTTAAATTAACGTAAAACCCTTTACTCTTTTTACGAACCGCTTCCTGTGGAAACTGGTCCACAATATCCAGACCCACTTCAAAACAACATTCCTGAATATGCGGTCCCAACACCACTTTAAGGTGAGACGGTTCCGAACCAAAACTCTCTCTTAATATCGTGGATCCCTCTAGAGAAATTTCCTGAACCGCTCCTCGCCACCCCGCATGCAACAACCCCACCGCCTTATTTTTTTTATCAAACAAGAATATAGGAACGCAATCCGCCGTAAATATTCCCAACAAAATTCCAGGGAGTTGAGTAAGCAGCCCATCGCATTTAGGGAATATTTTTTGTTCCCTGTCTAAAACTTTCTCTACCCCGTTCCCGTGCACCTGTTTACAACGAACAACGTCCGCGGACTCTCTCCCCAAACTTTTTAAATATACCTCTAAGGCCGCTTCCTGTTTAAGATCCCCCCATTCTGCCGTGGAAGTGCCATACTTTGCCCACTCCATTAACTTTTTCAAGGTGTTTCTAGAGTGGGGTCAAAAGGGGGTGGGACTCGTAAAGTGCGTCTCCGCAAATAAGCGGGCTTACGCAAATTGTCCAAATCCAATTTATTTTCCAAAGGCATCGTCGGTTCCAGAGGAATAGACTCCTCTATTTTTTCCGCGGGCGCGGGTTCTATTCTCTTATAACCATTTAAACTGCGGAATCTGCGTTCTTTTATAACGGGTTGGTTTCCTTCTCTTCCCGCCGGAATTCCCGTGGCAATCACGGTGATGCGGATGCCCTCGTCCAAACTTTCCTCCGCGCCCAATCCTCCAAACACTTTCGCGTCGGGAGATACCACGGAATAAATGTAACTCATGGCGTCTCTTACCTCATGCAGGGTGACACTTCTTTTTTTACCGGTAATATTCACCAATAAACCCTTGGCTCCTTCTATAGAAACATTTTCTAAGAGAGGGCTTTCTATCGCCTGCTGGGCCGCTTTAATAGCGCGCCCTTCGCCGATGGCTTCTCCCACTCCCATTAAAGCCTCCCCTGCTCCGGCCATGAGCGCCCGCACGTTCGCAAAATCCATGTTCACTTCCTGAGGGCGGGTAATCACATTTGAAATCGCCTGCACCGCTTTTCGTAACACATCGTCCACAATTCTAAAACAGTCTTCCCAGGGGGTTTTCTCCTCTATAACAGAAAATAGCCTGTCATTTGGAATCACCAACAACGTGTCGGTATATTGGCGCATATTGTTAATTCCGTTCTCCGCCTGTTTGGCCCGCGCTCTCCCCTCAAACTCAAAAGGACGCGTTACCACTCCCACCGTCAAAATTCCCAATTCCCGAGCAAGTTTCGCCACAACGGGAGCCGCTCCTGTTCCGGTTCCTCCTCCCATGCCCGCGGTAATAAAAACCATGTCGCTCCCCTGCAGCATATTTTTTAAATCTTCTTCGCTCTCCTGTGCGGCGAAGCGTCCTTTATCGGGGTCTCCGCCCACTCCCAGCCCTTTGGTTAATTTTGTTCCCAGCTGTAAGCGTAGGGGCGCCAAAGAAGAATGGCGTAGCCACTGCGCGTCCGTATTCGCAGCGATAAATTCCACATTCTTAATGTCGCTTTGGATCATGCGGTTGACGGCATTGCCGCCGCCGCCGCCCACTCCCACCACGCGTAACACTGCCGGCTGATCCGAAAATTCTTCTGAAAATTTAATTTTTACCATGTTGATATCCTATATTCCTAGATAATATTGTCGACCCAATTTTTCACTTTTTTAAAGAAAGAATTTCCATTTAAAGACCGGTGGCTGTTCGCCCATTCTCCCCCCTGTTGATACTTCAATAAACCAATCGCCGTTGAATAGATGGGGTCCCCTACAATTTCCGGAGGTCCCTCCACCTCTATGGGACAGCCCAAATGCACATTCGCTTGTAAAACTTCTTCGGCTACTTTATCTATCCCCAAAAGTTTGGAACAGCCTCCGGTTAAAATAACCCCTCCCGGAATAGCATCCGCATAGTTAGACTTTTGTAATTCTTGGCTTACGAGTTCAAAAATCTCTTCCACACGGCTTTGAATAATTTCGGCCAAGACTCTGTGAGAAACTTGTTTTTTCGATCTCCCATCGACGGCTAAAAATTCTATCATTTCGTTTGGATCCGCTGCCCCTGTTAAACAACGCCCATATTTTTCT
>JAHFCA010000029.1:1784-11632 GCA_023249715.1 Elusimicrobiota bacterium | reverse complement strand
GCATTAAAAAAGGAGAAGAGATCATTGTCATGGGCTTTGAACTCACCGATCAACCCATGCAACCTAAAAATCTTCTCCTGGACAAAAATAATAAAATCGTAAAATACCTCTAAAGGCGCTGTTGCAAAATGCCGCTTCTGCTGCGATTTCGGCTTTTGGTTTTTCTCTTCACAAATTTTTTTTACCATACCCTCATCAAGTATGCTAAAAAAAATTTGTTTCGACAAAAATCCAAAATCCGAAATCTCGCTACGAAGGGTCATTTTGCAACAGCGCCTGATTATTTTTTCCCAAATTCCACTTCTACTGTCGTACTGATTCCTCCCCGCGGAGTAAAATCCCCTTTTAAATAGGCCCACTTCGGTTTGCAGGTTTTTACAAAATCTCTTAAAATTCTGTTGACCGCATTTTCATAAAAAATTCCCACATTTCTATAGGCCTGCATGTAAAACTTGAACGACTTTAATTCCACGCAATATCGATTGGGGATATAAGTCAACGTCAATGTTCCAAAATCCGGCAGGCCCGTCTTAGGACAAACGGAGGTATATTCCGGAATGTGCAAGGTAACTTTGTACCCCCTAAATTGAGTAGGAAAAACTTCCATCTCGGGTAAGGGCGCATTCAACCCTTTCTTAGAGGCTTCCCTCTTTTCGATCTCTTTCATTTTAATTTTCCTCCACTAACCAACGGACAAGATGCGTTAAAAACTTCACATAGAGATGGCCCACTTCTATTTGAATAGTCTCTGTTACTTTAAGCTTTAGTCGGCGGCTCCCCCAATCTACCAGTCCGCCGCACCAATGAGGCGCCACATCGGTAGCTAACGCCGCAGATTTCCCCGATATAGACTGAACGACCAATAATGGATATTCTTTTCCAAAAGAAAGTTTATGGGCATGATATTTAATTTCTTTTGCGCTCAGCAAAACCTTTGTCTCCGGTTTAGGTCTTATTTCATTTAAACCACAGACGATAGGGGGATTTTTAAAATCGGAAGGGTTCATAAAAGGTATTTTTTCTTTTTGCGCCATTAACGCTCCCCCAGAAAAATTAATACGGTCATCTCCTTTCTTGCAGTATATAGGAAGG
The DNA here is from genome assembly GCA_023249715.1 of Elusimicrobiota bacterium. GTDB lineage: Bacteria > Elusimicrobiota > Elusimicrobia > 2-02-FULL-39-32 > 2-02-FULL-39-32 > JAHFCA01. Next base: position 10,540 of record JAHFCA010000029.1, on the reverse strand, counting down.
ATATCCTCTATTTGAGATCCCCGCCAATTCCCAAAGGGACCAGAAAAAGAGCCCCAACCCCCTATCATTAAAACTCCCATTCCCTTCCGATACTGTTCTACCGCCACCGCTTGCGCTTCTTTGGGCATGGAAGCAGAAGAAAAATCGCTGAGAATAAGAAGGTTAAATTTTTCCCTTGATAACAACTTAGGTTCTAGAATTTGGCCCGGGTTTAAATGGAAAACCTTGGCTCCCATAAACTTTAAAACCCCATAGAGGTAATTGGCGGCTCCCCCTAAAGGACCGTCCCCGGCATACAATATTTTCATGATTGCAGCTGCCTTCTTAAAGAAAGCACTCTTTCTCTGACAATGCGGTTATAGGGTTCGCAACTTAAAGCCTGCTCAAATTTTTCTAATGCCCGAATGGCGTCTTTCATTTGGTAATAAACAGCTCCCATGTTATAGTACGCTTGTATAAATTTAGGATTATGCTGAATGGCTTTCTCATAATATTCCAGCGCTTCATTGTATCTATTCTGAGTATGATAGAGAAGACCCAAATTATAGTACGCCTCGCTGGAAGTAGGATCTAACTGGATCGTTTTGCGATAGAGCGCCTCCGCCTCAACAAAATTTTTCCTTCGAGCGTAAATGAGGGCGGCATTGTGATACGAACGGGCAAATTGCGGCTCTAACTCCATCACTTTTTTGTAGCATCCCAAAGCATTGTCGTAAGATTCTTGTTCTAAATAGACATTCCCCTTGTTATAGGTGGCCTCCCCTAAATGGGGATCTAACTGTAACGCTTGGTCAAAAGAAACGAGCGCCTTATTGTAGTCCCCTCTCATAGAATAAGCTAAACCCAAATGGCTATATGCCAGGGTATGGTGCGGATAAAGTTTAGTGACTTCCCGCCACAAATAAACGGGGTTTCCGTAGACTACGTTGCGCCGATAGGTAAAAATAGAAAAAAGAATGAGAAGAGAAAAGAACAGTAAGGAGCCCATAAAATTTTCCTTCGCAAAAAAACCTTTCTTTAAATCCAATTTAAAAAGAACAAAGAAAAGAGATAAAACCGCCACCCCCAAACCAATCCCAGCTAAATAAATTCTATTTTCCACCATTAACCGTGTGGTGGGAAAAAAACTAGAAGTGGGGGCTAACTGAATTAAAAACCACAAAAGTGAAAATTGAACCACTTTAGATTTCCAACCTTTAATAAAGGTTAACAGAAAAATTAAAAAGAGAAGTCCCAGAAAAAACCCCCAAGAAAACCAAATTTTAAACTCAAAGAAGGAGGTTTCCGGAATAATTAAATGATCCAGGCAAAGAAACTTGGGGACCATAAGAATTTGAATATATTTTAGCAGGATAGACGGTTGATTTAGAATATAAAGGGAGGGCTTTATTCTCTCCATTGCTTCGAGATCTCCCAATCCCCCCAAATAAAAATATCTCCAAACCAGATACAGAACAAGGACTAGCCAAAAGGGTCTATGGAAACGAGCCCTTGCTTTTATTTCAGATAAATTCCTGTCGGCAATAAACGTAAAATCATAGATCCATAAAATTAAAGGCAACGTTAAAGCGCTTTGTTTAGAAAGAAGAGAAAGAATAAAGGCGGAAAGGGACACGGTTAAAAAAAATCTAGATTTTCTTTCTATCGTATAAATAAAAAAATAAAAAGAAAGGAGATAAAAAAACGCGGCCAAAAGGTCGGACCTTCTAAAGATATAACCGACCGTGCTGGCCTGGACAGGGTGAAGGGCAAACAGAATGGCCACCAAAAGCGGGATAGTTTCGCTGGAAATTTTATAGACGGAACTGCTAATTTTTCGAATTAAAAAAAAGAGGAGAAAAGTTACGCCTAGATGCAATAAAAGATTGACTGCATGATAGGTTCCGGTTCTTAACCCTCGTAACTGATAATTTAAAAAATAAGAAAAATAGGTCATAGGACGGGATGGGTCATTATGATTTATATTGTATTGAATAGTTCCGTAAGAATACCCCAAACTCTTAATAAAAAGAGGGAGGGAGCGGATTTCGGAATTGTCCGCAATCTTGGGCAAATCATCGAGAATAAAAGGGGCCCGAATTGTGGGAAGATACAGCAAAACAACAAGAATGGCTCCCCCGCAAAGCAGCGCCAGCGGGTAGAGCGTCTGACGAAAAATATTAACTTTAATAAATTGGATCAGCTCTTCCAGATTCTTCAAATCCTTTTCTTCGCAAGAGGCAGCTATCACACGCGCCGCACGGTTTTTTTCCGCCGGAATAACAGGACCATGTGAGCGGATAGGGAACATTTAATTTTGTTCCCAACAGTATGATTTCTCTCTTTGTTAAATGGATAAGTGGGGCGAGAATTTTTATTTTTTTTCCTTCTACTCCTCTTTTAGTCCCTAACTGGGCCACGCTTTGGACTGCTTTCATATATTGCGGGCGGCAATCCGGATATCCACTATAATCCACAGCATTCGCCCCAATAATAATGGCGCCGGCGCCGAGGGTTTCGGCATAGGAAAGGGCAAAACTTAAAAAGAGGGTATTGCGCGCGGGAACATAGGTGATGGGTATTTCCCCCGAACCAATTTTTTTTAACGATCTCAACTTCGGCACCCTTAATTTTTTTTCTAATAAAGCGCTGCCGCCCCAGGGGAGAGAAAAACGGACCAGTTGATACGGAACCTTATAGAATTTTGCTAAATCCCGAGCGCATTTAAGTTCCTTAGAGTGTTTTTGACCATAGTCAAAATTAAGAGTAAAAACCGAATATCCTTCAGAGAGCGCCCACCCTAAAGCGGTACTGGAATCCAACCCGCCGGAGAGCAAAACCACCGCTTTGTTCATAGGAATCTCAGAATACAAAATTTCGTCGAAAGGAGGCAAATTTGGTAAGATTTTTAGTTCTATGTTATTAACCGACTTCGATTATGAACTCCCTCAGGAACTTATCGCGCAAGAAGGGACTGCCTCCCGAGAAAAATCTCGGCTTATGGTTCTGGAAAAGGATGGGAGCTTTACTCATCATCTTTTTGAAGATTTAATTTCCTATTTACATTCCGGAGATCTCGTGATAGTAAACGATGCCCGGGTAGCCAAAGCGAGACTTTTAGGAAGAAAAGAGACTGGCGGAAAAATAGACTGCCTGCTTATTCCTCAAAAATTAAACAGCGCTATCCGAGAGGTTTACTTACGGCCATCGAATGTAAAAGTGGGAACCCGGCTTCTTTTTGTTGAAACTTTTCCAGGAAAAGAGACAGTTACACGCGCTAAAGTTTTAGAAAGAATTGGCGGGTCTAAATTTAAATTGGAATTTGAAGATCTCTCCGTCATCGACAGGCTTGGACAACTCCCTATTCCTCCCTACATTAAAAAAAGGCTTCCCGATCCGGAGCGGTACCAAACAATATTCTCTAAAAAAGAGGGTTCTTTGGCGGCGCCGACAGCCGGGCTCCATTTTACCGAAGATTTGATACATACATTAAAAACTTTAGGAGTAGAATTCGCGCATATAACATTGCACATTGGCATAGGAACTTTCGCCCCCATTCGCACAGAAAATGTAGAAGCCTGGACCATGCATGCAGAATGTTATGAACTCACCCAGGAAAACGGGGATAAAATAAATCGAGCTATCGAACAAAAAAGAAGGATCTTTGCCGTTGGAACCACCACAGTGCGCACCTTAGAAACCATCACTCAAAATAATAAAGTTACGGCGGGAGAAGGTTGGACCAATATTTTTATTTATCCGGGATACTCCTTTAAATTCCCCTATGCGGGAATGCTGACCAATTTTCATTTGCCGCAATCGACGCTGCTTTTGCTTGGGAGCGCTTTTGCAGGAAAAGAAAAAATATTCTCCGCCTATAGAGAAGCGATCGAAAAAAAATACCGTTTCTTTAGCCTGGGCGACGCGATGCTGATACTAAAATAGTTATGCCATTTGAAATTGCAGCGACCGATTCCAATAGCCAAGCGCGCGCGGGGCTTTTACATACCGCACACGGTTCTGTTCCTACGCCAGCCTATATGCCCGTAGCCACGAAAGGAGCCGTTAAGACGGTTTCGGTTCCGGAATTAGAGCAAATGGGAGCGAACGCTATTATCGCCAACGCGCTGCACCTCTACTTGCGGCCGGGAGCGTTAAACCTGCAACGAGCGGGAGGCTTGCATAAATTTATGCTCTGGAACAGAACCATTTTTACCGACAGCGGAGGCTTTCAAATTATCCGTAAAAAACTAAATATAAAAAAGAACGACGATGGCCTGATATTTAAAGATTTCTTCAATGGTTCTATAAAACATTACACACCCGAACTTTGCATGGAGATGCAGCATGCGATAGGATCGGATGTAGCCATGCTATTGGACGATTGTCCTCCCTTTGATGCCGTACCTTCCAAGGTAAAAGAGGCGTTGCAGCAAACGTTGCTTTGGTCTAAACGAGGGATCCAACGGGGCAGGGAACTCGGACTTCCCCAAATTTTCGCCATTGTGCAAGGTGGAACCGATGCCGCTCTCCGCCGTTACTGTACAGAAGAATTAGAAAAATTAAATCCGGATGGCTACGGCATTGGCGGGTTGTCTATTGGAGAACCTAAAGAAGTGATGATCCAAACCCTTACAGACACCAATCACATTCTTCCTAAAGAAAAAGTGCGTTATCTTATGGGAGTGGGGTCGGTTAAAGAGATGCTCGACGCCATTAGTTTAGGAGTGGATTTTTTTGACAGCACATTTCCCACCCAATGCGCCCGCCACGGAACCATTTTTACGTCTCAGGGACGTTTAAACATGAAGGGTCTTAAATTAGAAAAGGAGGACCGCCCTTTAGATGAAAATTGCGACTGCGAAACCTGTAAAAAATATAGCCGATCCTACATTAATCATTTATTGAGAGAGAGCGAAATGTTGGGCATGCGGCTGACTTCAATTCATAACCTTTCTTATGTTTTAGGAGTGATACGCAAAGCGCGCGCCCATATTCTGGAAGGAACATTTATTCAATTTAAAAAATCGATTCAAGAGGGAGATATAACTCCTTCTTAATTTTATTACAATACTTGTTTATGAGAGCATTGATCGTAGCCACTTTGAGCGATTTTAAAAATTTAAAATCTTTAGCTAAAAAAGCGGCCACTCTGGGGGCGGACATGGCGGAATTGAGAATGGACGCGTTTCCGTTAGAAAAACAAAAAGAAGTAGCAGCGTTACTTGCGGAAATTCAAAGTGAAAATTCTCTGCAATGGATCGCCACCTGCCGCTCTGGCGAGGAGCAAGGTCCGCGCCAGTCCCCGCCTGTTTTCTCTGAAACAGAACGCAGGCAAATTTTAGAAACTATTCTTCCCTTAGTAGATTTTGTCGATATAGAATTAGCCGCAGATACAATAAATCACCCTCTTATTCAAAAAGCGCGCAAATTAAAGAAAAAAGTCATTCTCTCCTATCATGATTTTAAATCGATTCCTAGCGAGGAAAAATTAAAGAGTCTATTGGCAAAATTTCGCCGTCTTAAGGGAGATATCTTTAAAGTGGCGGTAACGCCAAAAAACGAAGAAGAATTGTTGCGTTTTCTAACATTTGCCTCTCACCATCCGGAGATCGATAAAGTTTTTATTGGGATGGGTGAGAGTGGAATGGTTTCACGCACGATGGCCGCCCTATTTGGCTCCTGTATGACGTATGGTTACATCGATCAATCGGCTGCGCCCGGCCAAGTTTCTGTAGAAGAATTGGTCAAAAATAGATGAACTTATTCTTAAAAACATTGTCGGAACGAGTACTAGTTTTTGACGGTGCAATGGGCACAAACCTTCAAAATCTCAACTTAAAAGAGGAGGATTTTGCGGGGAAGGATGGGTGCAACGAATATTTAATTCTAACAAAACCAGAAGCGGTGGCCCATGTGCATGAGGGATTTTTAAGCGTTGGGTGCGATGCCATAGAAACCGATACGTTTGGCTCTAACCGGATTGTTCTTTCCGAATATGATTTGGCCGATAAAACGCTTGAACTCAACCAAAAGGCGGCGCAATTGGCGCGGAGTGTGGCGAACAAATATTCCACTCCGGACAAACCACGCTTTGTCATTGGATCCGTAGGCCCCACCACCAAACTCCCCACATTAGGCCATATTCAATTTGATGAAATGTTTTCTGTTTTTTCAGAACAAATAGAAGGGCTTGTAACGGGCGGAGTGGATGCGGTGCTCATAGAAACCTGTCAGGATATGTTACAAACCAAAATTGCCGTTATTGCCGCAAATGAGATGATGGATCGTCTTAAAATCCGCGTTCCTATTCTGGCTCAAGTCACCCTGGAACAAACCGGGACGATGCTTTTGGGCACAGAAATTGGCGCAGCTTTAACCACTCTAGAGATGCTACCGATAGACCTCATTGGAATGAACTGCGCCACCGGTCCCCAAGAGATGGTGGAACATATCCGCCATCTGAGCAAATATTCCAGAGTGCCAATTTCGGTTCTTCCCAATGCCGGGCTTCCGGAAAACGTAGGAGGCCATGCCGTTTATAAACTCACCCCCTCGCAACTGGCGGACTATCAAGAAAGATTCGTAGAGGAATTTGGAGTGAATATTGTGGGTGGTTGCTGCGGCACAACCTACGCTCATCTCGAAGCGGTCGTCCAAAGAATTGGGCGAAGAGCTCCAAAATTAAGAGAACTGCTCCGGGAACGAAATGGGTCCAGCCTCTACACAACCGTTTCCTATACCCAGGAGCCTCCTCCCTTAATTATTGGAGAGAGAACGAATGCGAATGGTTCCCGCCAATTTAAAAAACTCCTGGAAAAAGAAGATTTCGACGGCATGGTTCAGATGGCTAAAGATTCCGTTAAGGAAGGTTCCCATCTTTTAGATATCTGCACCGCCTATGTGGGGCGCGATGAGAAAAAAGATATGTCCAAATATATCTTTCTTCTCAATCAACAAATAACGGTTCCGTTGGTGATTGACTCCACGGAAGCGGATGTCATCGAAGAAGCCTTAAAGCGCGTGAGCGGCAAAGTGATTATTAATTCCATTAACTTAGAAGACGGCGAAGAACGCATGAAAAAAGTTTGCCCCCTCGCCAAACGCTACGGCGCCAGCCTGATCGCTTTAACGATCGACGAAAAAGGGATGGCGAAGGATCGCCACAAAAAACTGGAGATCGCGGAGAGAATTTATCCGGAAGATCTGTTCTTTGATACCCTTACCTTTACGCTTGGAAGCGGCGATGAAGAATTTAGAACCGCCGGGATAGAAACCCTAGAAGGCATTCGTCTGATTAAACAAAAATTTCCCAAAGTTAAAACGCTTTTGGGAGTCAGCAATATTTCCTTTGGTCTAGATCCCGAAATTAGAACAGTAGTCAACAGTGTTTTTCTGCGCTATGCGATTCAAGCCGGTTTAGATTCCGCCATTTTACACGCCGGAAAAATTGTTCCTTTAAACGATATCGAGGAAGAACTTCTAGAAATTACCGGTCGGCTTATATGGAATGAAAAGGATAAAGAAAAAGATCCCCTGCGGGAACTGATTGCCGCCTTTCAAAAAAGAAAAGGCGAGAAAAAAACAGAGATGGCTCCCTTGGATGCCGGCCCTGTGGAAGAACGGCTTAAAAATAAAATTATCCACGGAGAGAAAAATCGTCTGATAGAAGATTTAGAAGTAGCTCTAAAAAAACATAAACCGCTGGATATTATTAATGGTTTTTTAATGGATGGCATGAAAGTCGTCGGTGAACTTTTTGGCTCTGGGAAAATGCAGCTTCCCTTTGTTTTACAGTCGGCGGAAGTCATGAAGCGCGCGGTAGCTTACCTCGAACCCTTTATGGAAAAAGTTTCCGGTTTAGAGAAAGGAAAAATTGTGCTGGCCACGGTGAAAGGGGATGTGCACGACATTGGGAAAAATTTAGTGGATATTATTCTCACGAACAATGGTTATAAAGTTTTTAATTTAGGGATTAAGCAAACACTCGATTCTATCCTCCATGCCGCCGAGGAGAATACAGTGGATATTATTGGCATGTCCGGGCTCTTGGTGAAATCCACGTTGGTGATGAAAGAAAATTTAGAAGAGATGAACAATCGCGGCATTGCCATTCCCGTTATCTGCGGCGGAGCGGCCCTCACCCGAAAATACGTGGAAGAAGATTTAACGGAACTCTATAAAGGAAAAGTTTTCTATGGGCAAGACGCTTTTTCCGCTCTAAAAGTTCTGGAGAGGCTTAAAAATGGAGAAGGAGAAAATGTGCCGATAAAGAAAGCTCCTAAGAAAGCGGTTTTACAAGTTCAAAACTCTACGATGGAAAATATTCCCGCTCGTTCCAATGTTTCTATAGAAAACCCTATTCCCAAAGCGCCTTTTTGGGGATATAAAATTTTAGAGCCTATCCCGTTACAAGAAATTTTCCCATTAATCAATAAAACCGCTTTGTTTAAAGGACAATGGCAGTTTAAGCAGTCCGCGCTCTCTAACGAAGAATACGAAAAGATCTTAAAGGAAAAAATTGAACCGCTCTACGCGGAGATTCAGAGAAAATGCATCGAAGAAAAAATTTTGCAACCCAAAGTAATCTATGGTTATTTTCCCTGTTATAGTGAAAAGGATGATCTTGTTATTTTAGATGAAACCCTCAAGAACGAGAAAGTCCGTTTTACATTCCCCCGTCAAAAAACGGCTCCCTACTACTCTATTTCCGATTTTTTCCGTCCTCAGAAAAGCAATGAGATCGACGTGGTGGGCTTTCAGGTGGTTACGATGGG
>JAHFCA010000029.1:0-1774 GCA_023249715.1 Elusimicrobiota bacterium | reverse complement strand
CGATGGGAGACCGCGCCACAGAGGTGGAACAACTCCTTTTTAATTCCAACCAATACACGGATTACCTTTATTTACACGGGATTTCCGTAGAAGCTACGGAAGCGCTCGCTGAATATATTCATAGGCTGGCGCGAGAAGAATTAAATATTATCCGAGAAGATAGTTCGAACGTGGAAGAACTTTTTAAACAGAAGTATCGGGGGTCCCGCTACAGCTTTGGCTACCCCGCCTGTCCCAATCTAGAAGACCAAGAGAAACTTTTTAAAATTCTTCCAGTCGAAAAAATAGGCGTAACCTTAACAGAAGAATTCCAGCTTGTCCCAGAGCAATCCACCAGCGCCATTATCCTGCACCACCCGCAAGCCAAATATTTCACGGTTTAAAGATTTACTCGCAGTAGGTTGAGCGCGGTGAGGGCGGATTTTTCTTTAATTTCGTGGCGGTTTCCTGTGAAATGACAAAGAATCGTCTTTATTTTCTTTTGATGGGCGATGGCGAACCAGACGGTTCCCACAGACTTATCCGGGGTTCCTCCGGCGGGGCCGGCAATACCGGTTATAGATAGGGCCCAATCGCTTTTAGACCGCTTTAAAACCCCTGCAGCCATTTCTTGGGCCGCTGCTTCGCTGACCGCTCCACAACGATCTAAAGTTTCTTTTTTTACGCCCAGCAGCCTCATTTTACTCTCGTTCGAATAGACGACCACACCTTCTTTAAAATAGTTAGAACTTCCGGAAATGTTTGTAATTTTGTCGGCTAAAAGGCCGCCAGTGCAAGATTCTGCCAAGCTCAATGTCTCTTTTCTGGCAGACAGCCGAGCTCCCACCACACTTTCCAAGGTATCTTCATTCTCACCGAAATAATCCTTACCTAAAACTTTTCTAAGAGCCTGTTTAATTTTTAAATGATGAGCTTCCACATCTTCCTTTCTTTTTCCTTCTATGAAAACACACACATCGATGATAGAGTTATGGGCAAGAATTTCAAAATTAACATTCAGCCCTTTTTTATTCCAGTTCTTTTTTATAACGGGAGCGATTTTCTCATCTATTTCCGATTCCGGTTTGCCAAAAACATGGAGTATCGTTTTAGATTTAAATCCTGTGGGATAATTTTGTTTTATATAGTCTAGAACCGCGCCCTCTAACATGGGGAGAAGTTCTCGCGGTGGACCCGGGAGCGCGATGACACATTTTTTTCCTAAAGGAATAATTTGCCCGGGAGCGGTGCCGACATTATTCAAAATAGGGATGGCGCCTTTTAAAAGATACGCCTGTGACCTATTTTCGGCGGCCATTTTAAGACGAGAGATCCTAAACCTCTCTTTTATTTGTTCCAGAATTTCTTTTTTAAACTGAAGCGGTTTTTTTAAAACTTTAGAGAGACAATCCCGAGTTAAATCGTCAAAGGTAGGCCCCAAGCCTCCGCAGGTAAGAACAATGTCCGATTGCTGAACGGATTCTTGAAATGCTTTTTCTATCTCTCTTGGGACATCTCCAACCGTAACGACCCGCGCCAGAGAAAGCCCAATATTTTCTAACCGATCGGCAATTAAAGGAACATTGCTATTTATTTTATTGACCAATAACTCCATTCCAAAGCAAAGAAGTTCAACTCTTAGCATACCCTTAACGCAGTTTCCAGGGTTGCTTCATTAAACCCGGATATTGCGTTAGAAAATGGAATTCGACGAAAAATATAGATATTTTTTCTTCACAAAAAAGTTCGCGAATAGTTTTAACTATTCTCTCACTTTTTTGTTTCAAAAAAACAT
>JAHFCA010000143.1 GCA_023249715.1 Elusimicrobiota bacterium | reverse complement strand
TTCTTGCCCTGCCGTGGAGCCTGTATCACTCGTTGGCCCCATAGATCTTTCGGCCGCAGCGGCTATAGGATTTTCTGCCTTGGGTGTGGTTATGGACACGGTATTGCCCGTAGGAGCCGCAACGGTGATCACTTCCCCTTTGCTATAGTTCAAAACATCATTGCCGACCTGCAAAGTTAAATTTCCTTGGAGAACTTGCACCACCGCCCCAACCACAATAGGAGGAACCTCATCACCCTTTCTCACGACAACCTTTGTTCCATCTGGAAAAACAATGCGAATGGATCCAGTAAAACTTACTATTTGAATCTTTTTATCTTTCGTAACTACTTTTATTTCCGTAGATGTAGGTCTATTCCTTACTATACCCGCAAATGTAGCTTTGCCGAAACTTAATAGCAGCGCGAATGCAACCAATAATGACAATGAGAACTTCTTCATAATCTCCTCCTTAAATTTCAATCTAACCTCTTTATAAAAACACACAACAGGATAGGAGCGCTCAAGATGAAAAAATGAAAAGATACCCTTATCCTTAAAAAGTTTAATCAACTAATTTTCGAGCACTTCATAAATATAACTTATATAGCCATTTCCTGTCAATACGTTTTTTTACTTATTTTATTTTTACTAATATCCCACACCCGTAGAAGCAAAAATTTTTTCCCAGTTCTGGCAGCGGCCGCGCAGAGTTTGAAAACGTTTTACGGTGGGAGCCCAGCGCACCGCTTGGGTGGATTGGTCGAGAGCCTCCTTCGCCCAATAGTAACGTTCCTTGTTGGTTGGCACCGTCACCATTTTGTTAAGAGAATAGTGAGCGGAAAGTTCCCAAACTCTGGGGTCTCTTTTGGATTTGCGCCGCAATTTTTCCAAAAGTTCCGCAGTAGAAGACTGCAAAATAAGTTCTTGTTTTTTAAAAACTTCTCTCATTAAATAGTCCACTTTTTTCTCGGCCCAATAATTAAGAAGAACCGCGTAAATTAAATAGAGCTGAACGCAGATAAAAAAAACCGCGAGAGTTTTGCGGATTTTTATGCGGTTATTCTCTTTCATACGTACTGTTCAAGTGCGCTCTCACCTTTTTGCGCCAAAATCTGACCCATATTTTTCGTCTCTATTCTCACAACCAATGTCGGTTCTAGGGTATTAGTTTGATGTTCTTTTGTTTAAATATCTGAGAAAGGAATGGATCTTTTTTTTTCAATCTGTTTTTGAATTCTTTTTCATTCATATTTATAACATTAATTTCTCTTTGAATTTCTTTTTGCAATTTACTTAAACTCTTTTGAAGCGAGATTGCGCTTCCCTCGCTAATCACAAGCAAATCAATGTCGCTACTGGAATCCATTGCATCCTGCGCATAGGAACCATAGAGATAAGCTCCTCTAATATCCCCCCGTAACTTTAAAAGGGTCTTTAGTTGATCTTCAAACCCTAATGTGGATAAAATAATTTTACGATATTCTGTATAGTGGAGAAAACTCTGATTGATAGAGTACAACTTTAAATTTCCTCGCGTTTCGTGTTTTAAAATACCATGCAGTTCCAACTCTCTAATTTTTTTAACAAGATTTCTCTTATCCAAATGAAGCTTTCTTTCAATCTCATTCACATAGAGATCTTCATGCGGATTTAAAAAAAAGTAATTCAGCAACTTTCTTGTAATTTCAGATTTAAGGGTTATCATATTTACACCGATGAGTGTAGCATAATACACTTATAGTGATCAACCTTTTTAAATACAGAAATCTCCTCCTGGATGTCCGAAAATTGAGACATGCTCTTTTTTAACCAGACAGCTTTTGAAGAACGATTCAAAATCTCTAAGAACGAAAGCGGGTACATAACGGCCAATTCCACGCGGCCTCCTAAGGATTCGCTGGTACCCTGCAACAAACGCAAAGAACTTGAACCGGCAATAGCGATTCGCGCTTTTTCTTTATAACTATCGTGTAACACTTTTAAATTATGGAAGGGGGGGGGACTGGGATCGCGCCGGAATAATGAATAGTCTACCACTCTTTTATAAACCGTTGCACGCCCTCCACAATGGCTGCCGCAATTTTGGAGCGGAAATTTTCGTCCAAAAGTAATTCTTCGTCTTGGGGATGAATAAGATACCCGGTTTCAATAAGAACAGAGGGCATTTCAGTCATGCGGCACACAGCCAAATTCCCGTAATAGAGACCATCGTCGGGAAGAGAGAAAGATTTTATAAAAGAACTTTTTATGCCCTGCGCCAGAGGTAAACTTTGAGGAGAAAAATAGAAGAGACTATGCCCCCTTCGCTCCATGGGATTCGCCCCATACCCCACCGCATTGGCATGAAGGGACAAAAATAGATCCGCGCTTTCTTTAATGGCGCTTTTTTTGCGCTCTTCCAATTCTACAGATTTTCCATCTTCTCGAGTTAGAAAAACCTGGGCGCCAGCTTTTTCCAATGCTGCCTGCAACTGTTTGGCAAGGAGCAAATTAAAATCCCCCTCTAACACCCCTTTCGGACTAATGGTTCCATCCCCCAGGCGCGCGGAGTGGCCCGGGTCCAGAGCAATCTTTAACCCTGCCAAAACCATTTTTATTTTTTTCTTAGGCGAAGTTTTTCCTTTAAAAAATTTAAAATTTATCTCTAACTGGCTGCCAATATATTTTATCTCATAGCCCCAAACCTTCTCGTTTAAGCGACATTCCATTTCCACAACATTTTCTTCGCTCTGGTTCCACCGCGCAAAACCTAAAAACCCATTCAAATCGTAACGCATGCGGTCTAAATTGGAGATGGTATAAAAAAAGGTGATCTTAAAAGTTTTAAGGTCATCTCCCAGTTCCGCTTTGTAAGGGACTTTAGAACTTAACCCAAAATTAATACTCAACCCTTCTGGCCGATTGTTATAGGCATGAAAAGAAGAAAGAATGGATTTAGGAAGAGAGCTAAAATAATTCTTCTCTTTTAACTGCGATTGGGCGACCCACCCGCGAAGAGTGGGCGATAAAAACACGCGCGCTTCTGGACCTATTTGCCCATCCAGAATGAGAGGAGTGCCTTCGGGTAGGAAGAGAGCATATCCCATGCTGTCCCCGCCGGTAGAAGACCCCGTTTTAACTACCGCTTCCTCAACTCCCACTTGCGCCACTCCCCAAACTTTTTGCGGCAACAATTTTATTTTCCCGGAACTGCGGGCAATCTTTTTTTGTTTGGAAGAATCCGTTAACCGATACTCTATGGAAAAATCCTCTTCCTTATATTGGGGCTTTACCTGCTCCGTCCCCTGATAAACGCTTCCCAAAGAACCTTTTATTTCCCGCATCGCTTTCCAGTCACTCTCTTTAGACTTTGATCCTTTTTTAATTGGGCGATATTCGGCCTCACATTCCGGACTCCCCCTAAACCTAAAATTTAAAAAATCCCCTTCTATTGCCACTCGGTCTTGGCTGGGCTCCACACTTTCCAAATCAATCATTAAAACTCCCTCTGGAATAGGGAGCGTGGGAGAAGAAACTACCACTGTTCGAATAACTTCCGACCTCGCCTCCCCCATCTCGCTTTCTATATATATAGGAAAGGAACCCGGCTGGAAATCTATCACCCCAATAAACGAACCGGTCCTATAGACTGGGATGGTATTCCCATTAATTTTTACCTGAGCTGTCGCCGGCCTTACATTGCCATACACGAAGGAACGCTTTACATAGGGAATCTTCGCCCCTTCTCTTGGAAAAACTACCGTCAGTTGGGGGGATGTAGAAGTTTCAATGGTTTCCGGTGAGGGGAACGCTACTGAAGGGGAAATTAGAGCGCGCGCCCCCATTAGAAAAATGTTCCCTAAACAAAAACATATTTTTATTCGAATTCCGCTCTTCAATTGAATTATTTGGGTTAGCTCCTTTAAATTAAATTTTGCGAGAGTTGATCAAAAATTTTTGAATATTGGGAAATCCAACTGCTTTCAATGGGATCTTCTAAAAAGCGACCCATGTCCCTTAAAATAATTTCTGGTTTTACTTCACTCATCTTTTTCTTTAAGGCATGGACGACTTCTAATCCATTCTCCAATTTCGCGCCTTGCGCGCCCGCTTTTAGATAACGGAAATTGAGCGGAGTTTTTCTGGAGAGGTACCAAATTAAATCATAATAATCCCGACCCCGAGCGTACGGACGAAAAAGAATGGCGATGATCTTCCCGGCAAATAGGGTAGGCAGAGTATGTTTTAGAATTGGAAAAATTTCACCAGATCTGGCAACAAAAAAACTTTCTCTCTCTTCTTTTTTCAATGGAATGGGATGGGTGTCCACCTCGAT
>JAHFCA010000142.1 GCA_023249715.1 Elusimicrobiota bacterium | reverse complement strand
TCGGGATCCAGTGTGTCGGGTTTGGAAAGAAGCTGATAGCCTAAATGGGATTTTCCTGTAATTTTATATCCCAATTTTCTAAGAGAGAGAATTTGTTTGTGGAGCGCTTGGCGGGAAATTTTAAGTTTTTTGGCCAAATCTTCGCCCGAACGGAACTCTTGGCCATCCAGAATTTTTAGAATTTGTTGCCGGGCTGCACCCCGAGAATTCATTCCAACTCCAGGCTAATATCCAGGGCGGGAGCGGAATGGGTGAGTTTTCCTACAGAAATTCTATCGATGTCTAGATGCGCCATCTTTTTTACGCTGTCCAGACCTATTCCTCCAGAAATTTCAATCTGAGTAGAAGGTTTTTGAGAGCGTATATTTAAAATTTCCCGTTTTAATTCTCGGAGAGACATATTGTCCAAAAGAATAATATCCGCATTCGCTTTTAGAGCAAGCTCTACTTCTAAATGTGTTTTTGCCTCAATCACTAAGCGCGTATTTTTAGGGAGCTTCGATTTTAGTTCCAAAAGAAGTTCCGGCTTGCTCCGCAACATCTTAAGATGGTTATCCTTTACCATCGCCATTTCCGTCAAATGCATGCGATGGTTTTTCCCTCCGCCGCAGACCACCGCCCATTTTTGCAAAATGCGGAACCCCGGAATAGTTTTGCGCGTATCGTATATTTGGACCTTTGTTCCTTGAACCGCCGCCACAAATTTTGCAGTAAGCGTGGCCACGCCCGAGAGATGTTGTAAAAAATTGAGCGCGGTTCTTTCGCACGCTAAAAGTTTTTGCAGGTTGCCGCTAATCGTCATGATTTTTTGACCCATCTCTAAACGCTTTCCATCCTTTTCGTGTATCTTAACTTTGCAGTGGGGATCGCCCATTTCAAAAACAAGTTTAGCGCTCTCCGCGCCGCATAAAACTCCTTCTTCCTTGGCGATAATTTCCGCCGTCGCTCTTTCTTTGGAATCAAAAAGAATTTGGCTGGTAATGTCGGCCCGAGCGGCATCTTCCTGGAGCGCTCTACGCGCAATTTCTTTGAGCATGGGTAAATTTTTTTGTTCCATTATTTTTTTGTAAGAGAAAGTTTTCCCAATTTCTTATGGGCCGCCATATCTCTTAACTCATACAGTTGGTCTCGTAAGAGAGCGGCCGTTTCAAAATCTAACGTATCGGCGGCTTCTCGCATCTGGCGCTCTATATCCCGCATTAAATTGGGAAGAGCGGCTTGAGTGACTCCTTTCAACAAATTATCCCGCACCAAAACCAACCCTTGGCCCTTCGCCTTTAACTGAAACTCTTCTAATTCCTGAACCGCTTTTATCACAGTGCGAGGCGTAATATGATTCTTCTTATTATACTCTAATTGTTTAATTCTACGGCGGCTCATCTCCCCTAAAGCGCGCTGCATGGAGCCTGTTTTATAGTCTGCGTAGAGAATCACACTTCCGTTCACATTGCGGGCCGCCCTGCCGCAAATTTGGATCAATGTCGTTTCCGACCGCAAAAATCCTTCTTTATCCGCGTCTAAAATGGCCACCAAACCTACTTCGGGTAAATCTAAACCTTCCCGCAACAAATTAATTCCTACCAACACATCAAACGTCCCCTTTCTTAAATCTTTTATAATCTCTATTCTCTTCAACGCAACGATCCCGGAATGGAGATACCGAACCAGTATTTTTTTCTGAGATAAATATTCCGCTAAATCTTCGGCCAATTTTTTAGTGAGCGTAGTAATTAAAACGCGCTCCTTCTTTTTTACGCGTTCCTCTATCCGAGCCATGAGATGCGGAATTTGTCCTTCAATAGGATGAATTACGACTTCCGGATCTATCAGCCCCGTAGGCCGAATGACCTGTTCTACCACCTCCCCCTTCGCCATCTGGAGTTCGTAGGGACCCGGCGTGGCCGAAAGATAAACGGTTTCCTTTACCAAAGATTCAAACTCAACAAATTTTAAGGGGCGATTATCGAGGGCGGAAGGGAGCCTAAACCCATAGTCTACCAATACTTGCTTGCGAGCCCGGTCCCCTTCGTACATGGCGCGAATTTGAGGCACCGTAACATGGCTTTCGTCGATCATTACGAGAAAATCCTGAGGGAAAAAATCGATGAGGCAGTAGGGGCGTTCCCCAGCTTTTCTTCCGGAGAGGGGGCGGGAATAATTTTCTATACCGTGGCAAAAACCGGTCTCCTTTAACATCTCGAGGTCGTAACGCGTCCTCTGCATCAAGCGTTCCGCCTCCAACAATTTTCCTTGAGCGCGGAACTTCGCCAACTGTTCCTGCAATTCGTCCTCTATGAGAGTGAGCGCTTTTTCTATGGTGGGCTGCGTGGTAACAAAGTGGCGGGCAGGATAGACATACACTTTTTCTTTTACCTGAATTTGCGCCCCCGTTAAAGGGTGAACTTCCACCAGCTTTTCAATTTCATCCCCAAAAAGTTGAACGCGCAGGACGGACTGCAAGTAGGCGGGAAAAATTTCTATGGTCTCCCCCTTCACCCTAAACTTCCCCGGAGAAAGCGCGATATCATTTCTCTCATAGTGAATAGCCACGAGTTCCTTCAATATGTCTTCCCGCGACTTCATTCTCCCTTTTTCTAAATATAAACACATCTCTTTATAATCTTTGGGAGAACCTAATCCATAAATGCAGGATACGGAGGCAACAATAATGACATCCTCCCTCTCCATAAGGGAAGAAGTCGCTTTTAAACGGAGCTGGTCGATATGCTCGTTAATGCTGGCATCTTTTTCTATATAGGTGTCGGACTGGGGAACATACGCCTCGGGCTGATAAAAATCGTAATACGAGATGAAATATTCCACCGCGTTGCGCGGAAAAAATTGTTTAAACTCCGCGTAAAGCTGGGCCGCTAAAATTTTGTTGGGAGAGATCACCAATGTGGGTTTACGCACTGTGGCAATGACGTTCGCCATGGTGAACGTTTTTCCAGAACCGGTCACTCCTAAAAGAACCTGATGGCGCCGCTTCCTTTCTAACCCGCAAAGCAACTTCTCTATGGCCGCAGGCTGATCCCCAGCGGGTTTGAATTTCGAGACTAAATTAAAATTGAATGGACCCATTTTAAATATTTTAAACTAAATTAACGCACAAGCAAAATAATAGCAGTGAGTTTAAAAAACTTGCAACATTCTATGGACAACTATTACGGCATATGTTATGATAAATGCCATAATATATGGCAGTAAAAGGAGCGATTATGTTTATCGAAAGAAAAGTAAACCTCTTGGAAGTACTTAAGAAGAAATCCTGTTTTCTTTTTGGCCCCAGGCAAACCGGAAAATCCTCTCTCATTTTTCACGCTCTAAAAGGGCATAAAATTTACAATCTCCTGGACTCGGACACCTATTTTAAACTGAGTCATTCTCCCGCGCGATTGAGGGAAGAATACCACCCGCAGAACAAAATAATTGTTATTGATGAAATTCAAAGGATTCCGGAGCTCTTAAATGAAGTTCATTTACTTATAGAAGAAAAAGGGGTTCATTTTCTTCTAACGGGGTCTAGCGCCAGGAAACTAAGAAGAGGCGGTGTCAACTTATTGGGAGGCCGGGCTTGGACACGCCACCTTCACCCGTTAACCTCCCTTGAACTGGGCCAAAAATTCCATCTCACCCGGGCCATAAATCACGGGCTGCTCCCCGCCATCTATTTCTCAGATAATCCTGAAGAAGAACTACGCGCCTATGTTGGCGCCTATCTGCGCGAAGAGATAGCCGCGGAAGGCCTTACAAGAAATGTCCCAGCCTTTAGTCGATTTATTGAGATCGCCGCTCATTGTAACGGCCACCTCCTAAACTATACAAACATTTCAAACGACGCGCAGGTTGCCCGTTCTACCGTGCAAGAGTACTTTCAAATCTTAAAAGATACCCTTATCGCCTATGAGCTTACCCCTTGGAAACAAAGTTTTAAAAGGAAACCTTTAAGCACCTCCAAATTATATTTTTTTGATTGCGGAGTCGTGCGGCACTTACAAAAACGATCCCTAGTGAATCCGGGCTCTCCCGAATTTGGAGAACTTCTGGAAACATTTCTATTTCATGAACTGACGGCCTATTGCGATTATAACGGAGGCTTAGAACTCAACTATTGGAGATCAAAGTCCGGTTTTGAAGTGGATTTTATTCTAAATTCTAATGTGGCCATAGAGTTGAAGGCGAGCAAAACGGTCAGCGCGCGGGATTTAAAAGGACTTAAAATGTTAAGAGAGGAAGGCTATTTAAAGAAATATATTCTGGTTTCAATGGAAAAAGAACCCAGGATTATAGAGGGTATTCATCTCATGCCCTTACCCCTCT
>JAHFCA010000141.1 GCA_023249715.1 Elusimicrobiota bacterium | reverse complement strand
TGGATTAAACTCTTCACCTGAAAAAAAGTCAAAATCTACGGAAATTCTATGTCCCAATTGCAAGGCAACGGCTGTTCCACCAGCCATGTAGGCGTTTTTTAGAAAATTGGAATGGCCTAATATGGCCAGAACTTCTTTACTCCCTTTAATGAGTGTTTTTTCAAACATAATACCTCCTCACTGGGTATTCCCAATATTAGAGCCCAATAGTTAGCGCTTTTTTTTGAGAAACCTCGAAGATGAGAAAGAACATTTCTCATTTCCGACTTGTCAAAAGTTTCAAACATCCAAGCTACAGCTTTTTCGTTGCCTTCGTTCAATATTCTCTTTAAAACGAAAATCCTTCTTTTTTTAATATCCAGTTTTTGAAACTGAATGTCCCAAAAATAGCTCTTCAAGAAGTTAGGGATTTTTTTCATCGAGTGTTACTACGCATAATATATCTGATTTCATAACGGTATTGTACAATATTTCATAATTCGTTCTATAACCAAGAACCGACATTGGATTGTGGAATTCGGTTCTTGGTTATAACTAAAGGAATAATATAAAAATTAGGCTTCTAGTTTTGCTAGCCATGAACCGGCTGGAACAATAGAAATATTATGCATAAAAGTCAAAATCGTAGTAGGCGCGACTTTATTAGCAGAAACCAGTTATGGCTTTAGCGGCTTTTTTTCCATCCAATATCGCTTCTTCCATAAAGGAGTATTTCCAGCCGCCGTATCGGCCTATGGACTGAATTTGGTTTTGTTCTAAGAAGTTAAAGAGGGTCCCTAGAGTCTTAGTTCGGTCTGAAGGGTAAATCACGTAAGCATAGTGAATGGGTATAAAATTGGTCACTAAAATTTTATCTTGCTTTTTTAAAATTCCACACTTTTCTAAATCGCTCCGAATTCGTTTTAAAAAGTTTGGGCTCTTATAATTTAATTTTTTTAAGGGTAAGTGGGCTACCTCTATATACATAGAAGAACAGCCTTTGGGAACCACATGCGGTGTAAAATTCATGGGGAACCCCACTCGGTAGAAAATAAACTTATTTTCCGGGAAATATATCCAGCTTTTATCGGAAATTTTGGGTCGGTTCACTCCTAAATTGACGCATAAAACCGAGGTCCACTTTAGTTTTGGAATTAATTTTGCAATTTCCTCCGGTAGGCGTCTTGTTCGCTTTAGTAATTCCACTAAGGGTACCGTGGAAATAAGAGAATCGTACTTTATGGTTTTTCCATTGGAGAGCTTTACCTCTTTTTTCCTCCAATTCACTTCCTCAAAACTGGTATTCAGCTGAATAGAACTCCCTTCAGCCAAAGCTTTTGGTAAAACTTGAATTCCTCCTTTTTTTGGGTAAAGAAATGTCGCGTTGTAACCGTAAGATTTTTCCAGATTTTTCTCCGACCCTGCAATCACATCCTCTAATTTAGGTTGGGGTACGAACATGCCGCACCATTCCGCTGTCATCGTATCTAATGGAGTCTGCCACAATTTTTCATTGTAGGGCTTCATAAAATATCTATGGATCCCTTCGCCAAAAGTCCGCTCGCTCCATTTGGAAAAAGGAAGAGAAGTTTTACGCAAAGTGTCATCTGAATATTTTTCTACCGCTGTTTTAAAACCTTGCACGCACTCTTTTTTTACGCTGTTGGGGAGACCATAAGTATTCACCTGGAACGGATATGGGGTAATAACTCCATGGGAATAGATGGCTGCCTTTCTAACGCAGCTCATTAAATTCCCCTTTAGCAATTTACGGATTAATTCTTTTGTATAAGGGTGGTGTAAATGGAGAAGATGCCCCGTAAAATCAAAAGTAAAACCATCCACTTCCACGCTGCGGGCAGTTCCTCCCACGTGCGCGCTCTTTTCAATAACTAATACTTTGAGATTTTTTTTATTGCGAAGATGATACGCGGTGGATAGGCCGGCTAACCCAGCCCCTAAAACTAGAATTTTCTTCAATCGATTTTAACCCGCGCTAAAAAAGAGCTCACAATATAGGTGAGAATAAAAATAATAATGTAGAGAATAACAGCAGACCAAAACCAAATATGGATGGTTGTATAAGCCAAATAACATGACAGGGCAGTCACCAAAATGGATAACCCCACGATGTGGGGGCGTGGAATTCCCATCTTTTCTAACCGCAGAGCAAAATGATCTTTGCTACCCTGAAACGGGGACATTCCTTTACGGAGACGGAGTATCATCACAAAAACTGTATCATAAATGGGTATCCCCAAAATAAGAATGGGGGCGAGTACCCCCGCATTGTGTATGGTGGTGTAGGAGGTCCCCAGAGATAACGCGGCCAATACAAAACCAATAAATAGGCTCCCCGCATCTCCCATAAACAGCTTCCATTTTTTAGAAAAGTTATAAGGCAAAAATCCTAAGCAGGCTCCGGCAAGGATAATGGCCGCTAAGTTTACATAAACATGTTCGGTGGGAAGAGAAATAAAGAAAAACGCTAAGGAGGCGATGGTTGCGGTTCCGGCGGCAAGGCCGTCCATAATGTCGATAATATTCATGGCATTCATAATCCCCACCAGCCAAATTAAAGTTAAAAGAATAGAAAACCAGTTGGGATGGATAAAATTAATTTTAATCCCATAAAGGAGCAGAAATCCCGCCACAATAAATTGAATTAAAAACTTCACTTTAAAAGAGAGTCCCCCCACTCGGATATCGTCGATAAGTCCTAATAGGATAACTCCAGCGCTTCCATACAGAATTCCTTTTAATGGTTGCAACTCACTAAAATTAACTGAAAAATAATTTTTTGCGCACCATAAGCTTAAAAAGAAAGCCAGCGCGATGGCGCAGCCCCCCAGATAAGGGGTGGAATTTTGGTGTGTTTTAATGGAGCTGGAGGGGTGGTCTAATATATTAAACCGCAGAGCGAACCTTCTAAAAACAGAGCACAAAATAAGAGAAAGCAAACTGCTTACGATGAAAAGTGTGCTATAGAGATAAGAATCCATATTAAGAGTATTTTGGCGAAAATCTTTTTAAAGGGAACGCAAACCATCGCGCGATGGCAAAAAATAGCAACATTTTTAGAGTAGCCAGCCCATAGATGACACTATTCACAAAGCTAATAGAAGAAGCTTCCTTGAAATATTTAACAGGAACTGGGATATCTCCTATTTTAAAATTCAAGAAGGCGCTTTGAATTAAGAGTTCTTCATCAAAAACAAATTGATTGGAATTCAGTTCCCAGGGAATGGTTTCCAAAACTTTTCTGTCATAAGCCCGCATTCCGGAATGGAATTCTCCTAAATTTTGTCCCAGCAATAAATTCTCTAGAATAGTTAACAGGCGGTTGGCCATGTATTTATAGAGCGGCATTCCCCCTTCCAAAGCTTCTTTACGCGATCGAATGCGGTTGCCCAACATAATATCGCAAATTCCCAGTTCTATGGGCAAAATAAGAGCGGGAATTAGTCTGGAATCGTATTGGTCATCCGGGTGCAGCATTACAATAATATCCGCTTCTGTTTTGAGCGCATGGGTGTAACACGTTTTTTGGTTGCCTCCATAGCCGCAGTTTTTTTGATGTTGAATGACTTCTACCCCAAGTTTTTTAACGATAGAAACGGTTTCATCGGTAGAAGCGTCGTCCACTACCAGAATTTTGGCATTCAGTTCTTGGGGAATAGAAGCAAGGGTGTGTTGAATAGTCTTAGCCGCGTTATAGGCTGGCATAACAATGACAATTTTAGACTTTTGCATAAGCTAAGGAACGCATCCCAAATAAAGCGAGAACGAATAGAAATAAGCTGGAAACTGCCGCGCCAATATAAAAATTAATCGGAGTAAAACGCCAATAAAGTTTGTGGTATTTGGAGGGCGAAACATAGTCTACTTTTTGAAAATAACCCTTCTCTAAAGATGGAATTATTTTTTCTCCATATCTATTCCACACCCTCCATCCGGGATAAAAAGCTTCTAATAAATGAACTTGGGCTAAAGATTTTGGATGAGGCTTTAATCCCAAAATAATTTTATTCGGTTCTGGACGGTAATATTGGTATTGCAGCTCTAATTCTTGAGACATTGCTTTAAGATTTGGGTTTTCATAAATTCTAACTTGCCCGTCATTATACTTTAACGGCCAAGGACGATCAAAAGGAGTTAACGTTACTAAATAGCGCACTCCGTTCTTGGCAAAGAGAGGGGCGTTTAGATTTGGAACTTCCAATGCCCCGGTGCTAGAAACGTTTTGCGGTCCTTGCGAAAGGCTAAAACTTTTTAAGTACGATTTTTGTAAAATTGCCTCATACCCATTAAAGTTTTGTAAGTGAAAGAAAATGGTTTTATTAGGATTTGG
>JAHFCA010000028.1 GCA_023249715.1 Elusimicrobiota bacterium | reverse complement strand
TAGAGGAACTAAAAAAGCGGGGAGCGCATGTAACCCGTGTACCTGTTTACCGATGGGCATTGCCGGAAGACCTGGGCCCTTTAAGGCAAGCGCTTAGCGATGTTGCCGAGGGAAAAGCGGACATTTTACTTTTTACCAGCGCTACACAAGCGTACCACCTTTTACAGGTTGCGGCCGAAGAAGGGCTAGAAAACTCTTTCCGAGAAGCATTAGGTGGAGTGGTGATCGCTTCCATTGGCCCCGTCACGAGTGAAAATTTAACCGATTGCGGACTCAAGGTGGATTTTGAAGCGACCGAATCCAAGATGGGACTATTTGTTAAAGAAGTAGCTGAAAAATGTCCGGAAATTTTAAAGAAAAAAAGAGAGGCTTGGAAAACGAAGTCGAAACCGGTCCAAATTAAAAGATATGAAATTAAATCTATAAACCTGGACCCTTTAAAAGAGAACCCATTTTTAAAAGCCTGTCGCAGGGAAAAAACGCCTTATACTCCCATTTGGCTCATGCGCCAAGCGGGACGGTTTATGAAGGAGTATCGGGAATTGAGAGGGCGGGTTCCCTTTATAAAACTGTGTAAAGATTCTGATTTGGCCTGTGAAGTTACGGTGACCGCTCAGGAAAAATTGGGAGCGGATGCCGCCATTTTATTTTCCGATATTCTCTTAATTCTGGAACCGATGGGCATAGGTTTAGAATACACCAAAGAAGATGGGCCCAATATTCTCCGCCCCATTCGCTCGGATGAAGCGGTAGAGAATATTCACCCTGTGGCTGTTCAGGAATCTCTGGGGTTTGTGTTGGAAGCGATCCAGAAAATTCGTTCTACTTTAAAACCGCAAATTCCCTTAATTGGTTTTGCCGGAGCCCCTTTTACATTGGCCTCCTATGTTATTGAAGGAGGTCACTCCCAAAATTATAGACACACCAAAAATCTTATGCACCTGCATCCACAGGTGTGGAATAAGTTAATGGAAAAGCTTACCCAATCCACAATTCAATATCTTCAGGCTCAAATACATTCTGGAGTACAAGCAGTTCAAGTTTTTGATAGTTGGGTGGGGTGCCTTTCCCCCGAAGATTACCGCAATTACGTTTTTCCCCACATGAAAAAACTTTTCTCCTCTCTCTCGGGCGCCGTGCCTTTAATTCATTTTGGAACAGGAACCGCCGGCCTCTTGGAAATAATGAAAGAAGCGGGAGGAGATGTCATTGGGGTGGATTGGAGAATAGATCTGTCCACCGCGTGGAACCGATTGGGGGATGTGGCCGTTCAAGGAAATTTAGATCCCATGGTTCTCCTGGCGGATACAAAAACGATCCGCGCTCAAGTGAAGAAAATTTTAGATTCAGTCCAAGGACGCAATGGGCACATATTTAATTTAGGCCATGGCATCCTGCCGCAAACTCCCGAAGAAAATGTAATCGCTTTAATCGAAATTGTACATGAGTTATCACAGGATCGTCTGGAATAAATTATGTCCCCACTCTGATTCCAGCCCCCGGCTTTGTGGGGGCAGGTTTCTCCGGAATGACGGACAATACGAATGAAAAAAGCGGTTCTGTTGCTCGCCTTTGGCGGACCCCCCAGCATGGAAGAGGTGGAACCTTTTATTAAAAATGTCACTGAGGGACACTCCATTCCCGAAACCCGAATTAAAATGGTTTTAGAACAATATCGTCTCATCGGCGGCGCCTCCCCTCTAAACGCAATTACATTCGCCGAGGCTAAATCCCTGGAGGAAAATTTAAAGAAACAAAACCATCCCTTAAAAGTGTATGTAGGTCTGCGCCATTCCAAACCCTCTATTCAAGATGCGCTATTAAAAATGGATCAAGACGGAGTAGAAGCGGCGGTTGGAATTGTAATGGCGCCGCACCGCTCGGAAGCGAGTTGGAACCGGTATATCCATCAAGTTTCAAATCCCCTAGTGACGACGCAAATAAAATTTTGCGACCCGTGGCATGACCACCCGCTCTTAATCGAAGCCATAACGGCTAGAATAGAAGAAGCGATAAAAATAGATCCGCAAATTAAAGAAAATTTCTGGCTGTTTAGCGCGCATAGTATCCCGGTGGAGATGGATAAAAAATCGGACTATTCGGGCCAAATAAAAAGAACTGTGGAACTGGTAGCCGGCCATTTTAGCAAGAAAAATTGGGAAATTGTCTATCAAAGCCGCAGCGGCCAGCCGCAAGACCCTTGGTTAACACCTGATATTGGCGAGAGAATAAAAGAGCTCGCGGCTACGGGAGTGGAGTCCGTTACTGCCATCCCCATCGGTTTTATTGCCGACCATGTGGAAATACTCTACGATCTCGATATTAAGGCAAAAACTGCCGCCGAGGAAGCAACCGTAGATTTTTTTAGAGTAAAAACTGTGGGAATGCACCCAAAATTTATAGAACTCCTAACGGATCTCGTAACTAGGATTCCGGGCTTCCAGCCGGAATGACGGACAAAGAAACAATGGCGATATGAGTAAAAAAATACCTCGGATTGCGGTGATTGGAGGTGGGATTAGCGGGCTCACCTGCGCCTATCGCTTAGCCGAACTGAGCCAAGATAAACAATTTCCCATAGAACTCACGCTCTTAGAAGCGAGCTCTCGATTAGGCGGGACCATCTCTACCATTCAAGAAGAGGGTTGCTTACTGGAACTAGGACCCGATGCCATTTTTACAGAAAAGCCGGCCGCACTCCAATTTGGGAAAAAA
The DNA here is from genome assembly GCA_023249715.1 of Elusimicrobiota bacterium. Taxonomy (GTDB): domain Bacteria; phylum Elusimicrobiota; class Elusimicrobia; order 2-02-FULL-39-32; family 2-02-FULL-39-32; genus JAHFCA01. The sequence goes on along the minus strand of JAHFCA010000028.1, from coordinate 9,115 downwards.
TTGGGTTTAGAAAACAGATGGATCGGCACGAACCCTCAATGCAGAAAAAGTTTCGTCGCCTACGAAAACAAACTCTATCCCGTTCCCGAAGGGTTTTATCTTATGGCGCCCTCAAAACTTTTACCGATGCTGCTTTCGCCCTTATTTTCCTGGAAGGGAAAATTGCGTATGCTCCTGGAGCCATTTCTCCCCTCTAAAAAAAATTCTGGCGATGAGAGTTTAGCCTCATTTGTAAGACGCAGATTAGGAGCGGAAGTTCTGGAACGAATGGCCCAACCCATGATTGGAGGGATTTATTCCACCGACCCAGACTCTTTAAGTTTAGAAGCCACATTCCCAAAATTTTTAGAGTGGGAAAGAATCTACGGAAGCGTAACCAAAGGACTGATACGCCAACTCTCTTCTCACCAGTCCCGAGGGCCCCGCTATTCTCTGTTTGTCAGTTTAAAAGAAGGGTTAGAACAGTTCATTAAAGAAATTCAAAAAAAATTGCCAAACGATACTGTCCGCTTGGGCGTTGAAGTAAAAGAAATTCAACCTATCTCCCCCTCTGGAAAAAAATTTAAATTGGTATACAAGAATGGAACTACGGAAGAATTTGATGGGGTTTCTATCGCAACACCCAGCCCCATCGCCTCTAAAATTTTAAACCGTTTAGATCCAGAAATCTCTCAAGAACTCTCTAAAATTGAATACGCCTCTTGCCTTACGGTCAACCTTATTTATAAAACAGAGGACTTTAAAAATCCAATTGAAGGTTTTGGGTTTGTAGTGCCGGTCACAGAAAATAAACTCCTAACCGGCTGCACTTTTTCCAGTATTAAATTCAGCGACCGGGCGCCTCAGGATAAAACTATTTTAAGGGTCTTTATTGGAGGAAAACAATATTCCCAAATTAGTTCTTTAGACAATAACGCCATTGTAGAACGAGTAAAAAAAGAGCTAAAAGAAATTCTGTCTTTAAATTCCAATCCCATCCGCGCGCTTCTATTTCATCATAAGGAAGCTCTGCCGCAATATAAAGTGGGTCATAGAAAAATAGCAGAGGCGGTTAATGAAAAAATAAAACATTGGGCAGGATTAGTTCTTTGCGGGAACGGTTATTCGGGGACAGGAATCCCCGATTGCATTGAAAGCGGCGAAAAAAGCGCGGAAGTTCTTTTTACTCAAATAATCAAACCAGAATATATTCTATAATTCTTCTGTGAAGCGCATTCTCTATCTATTCCTTATAATTTTTTCCATCCCGTCTTTTGCCGGCGCCTTAGATTCTATCCGAGAATTAGAAAAAAGAGTGGTGGAACGCACCTTAACTAATGGGTTAAAGATTATTGTGCTGGAACGGCCGCAATTTCCTTTGGTTTCTTTTGAAATGATGTTTCGAGTAGGGGGAGTGGATGAAACATTGGGAAAAACAGGCCTTGCTCATCTTTTTGAACACATGACTTTTAAAGGAACCAAGAGAATTGGCACCAAAAATTTTGAAATGGAAAAACCATTATTAGAAAAAATAGAAAGGATAGCTCAAGAAATTACTTTGGAAGAAAGCAAAGATACAGAAGTAAACCCAAATAAAATAGAACAACTTAAATCTCAGTTAGCCGCATTGGAAACGGAACACCAAAAGTGGATCGATGGCGAAGAGTTCGATGAAATTTATAGCCGCCATGGGGCCGAAGATTTAAACGCCTTTACGGCTAAAGACATGACCGGTTTTGTAGTCAGTTTACCGAGCAACCAATGGGAACTCTATTTTGCATTGGAGTCGGATAGAATGCAAAACCCCATATTGCGAGAATTTTATAAAGAGAAAGATGTGGTTCTAGAGGAACGGCGCATGCGTTACGAAAATAGCCCGGCTGGACTCTTATGGGAAAATTTAGTTTCCAATGCCTTTAGAGCCCACCCATATTCTTTTCCCACGATTGGATGGAGTTCGGATATAGAAAGATTGTCTATTCAAGATGCGCAGGAATTTTTTAAGACTCATTATGGCCCTAACCACGCCACGCTCGTCATTGTGGGAAATGTTAAAGCCGATAAAATTTTAGAGGCTGCGCAAAAATATTTTGGCTCGATTCCTGCTCAAGACGTTCCCCCTTCTTTAAAAACAAGTGAACCTCCCCAAATAGGAGAAAAGAGAATTAAGATTGTATTTGACGCGGAACCCTCTTTCCTCATGGGTTTTCATAAAATAAATCCGCCTCATCCCGATAACTTTACCGTAGAAATGATAGAGCAAATTTTAAGCCGCGGGAGAACATCCCGTCTATATAAAAATATTGTTCAAAAAAAATTGGCATTGGAGTCCAGCGCCTCGAATGGAGACCCGGGAGAGCGTTATCCCAATTTAATCGTTATCGGCGCTTCTCCAAGAAAACCGCACACCAATTTAGACGTAGAAACCGCTATTTGGAAAGAACTCGAAAGCTTAAAATCCAAAAAGGCAGAGGAAAGCGAATTAGAAAAAATTAGGAATCAAATTGAAGCCGACTTCTTGCGGAATTTAAACTCCAACTCGGGGATGGCTTCTCTACTCTCCTACTATGCCACGGTGATAGGAGACTGGAGATACCTCTTTAAATATTTAGAGGGAATTCGCGGTGTTACTCCCGAACAAATTCAAGCGGCAGCCCAAAAAATCTTTGTCAGAAAAAATAGCACCGTTGTTTATTTAGAAAGAGAATGAAGAAATTTACCCGAATAATTCAGTTGGTTATGTGAACCGAGATGAAAAAGATGGTTATTTTTTCGAAACAAAAAAGTGAGAGAATAGTTGAAACTATTCGCGAACTTTTTTGTGAAGTAAAAATAACTATATTTTTCATCGAATTCCATAATCCAACTGAATTATTCGGGTTAAGCCTTTTTCTATTTTGTTTCACTCTTCAAACTCTTTACTGCAAAGAACCGGAAGGGCTTCAATTTGACCCGTTGCAATTTTCCCCGCCCCCTATAGAGCAAAGGATTTTAAAAACTGGGACTACGCTTTATCTTTTAGAAGACAAAGAGCTCCCTCTTATCCAGATAACGGCCCTCATTAAAACAGGGACTCTCTATGATCCTCCGGGCAAGACAGGCGCCGCCGGCCTCTCGGCCACACTGTTAAGAATTGGAGGAACCCAAAATCATACGAGTGAAGAGATCGATGAAACTTTGGAGAAATTGGGAGCTAGCCTAGAGTTTGGAATGGACGTAGAAAACGGGACCGCCTCCCTTTCTCTCTTAAAAAAAGATTTGGACGTGGGCCTAGAACTATTTTCAGAAATGTTGCGGTCCCCTCAGTTTGAAAAAAAGAAATTTGCAATAGAAAAAACAAAGATCATTGGCTCCATCTATCGCAGAAATGACCAGCCCTTCTCCATCGCCCAAAGAGAAATAAGAAAATTGATCTATGGTCCGAACCATCCCTTAAGCCGGACTTTTGAAATTCCCACCATTAAAAAAATATCGCGTAAAGACTTAATAGAATTTCATAAAAAATATTATCGCCCCCGTAATATGAGGATTGCGGTTTCGGGAGATTTTAATCGGGAAGAAATAGCGGCTAAATTAGAAAAGATATTAAGCCCGTTAGAAAATGACCCCACTCTCTACCCGGAAGTTATAACGGTGAATCCGGCAGACGCAAAAACAAAACAGATCGGCTTAGCGGAAAAAGATTTAACCCAAAGTTCTATTATTCTGTCGCAACTGGGAATTAAAAGACACAATACGGACCGGTTTAGTCTGGAAGTGTTAAACGAAATTTTAGGAGGCGCCGCTTTTACCTCTCGGCTGTATAAAGAAGTGCGCAGCCGCCAAGGGTTAGCCTACTGGATTGGGAGCGCTTTTTCGGAGCCCTGGGACTACGGAACCATTGGCATTGGATGCCAAACCAAAAACAGCAGCGTAGGCAAAGTAATTGAAAATATACAAAAAATTATAGAGGATATAATTAAAAATCCTATCCCAAACAAAGAATTGAATGGAGCAAAAGAGGCCATTATTAATTCTTTTGTATTTCGTTATTCTTCATCCCATTCTATGGTAACCCAAAAGATGATTTTAGATTATTATGGTTACCCTAAAGACTATTTGGAGTCGTATACTGAAAAAATTTCCAAGGTAAGCGCCCACGATGTCCAAAATGCGGCTCAGAAATATTTAAGGCCTCAAGAAATGTCCATCCTCATTGTCGGGAATCCAAAAGGGTTTGATTTTCCTTTAGAACAATGGGGCGCGGTAAAAAAGATTGATTTAACCATCCATGAGTGACTTTTGGTTAGTAAAGTCGGAGCCTTCGGCCTATTCTTGGGAAAAGTTTGTACGCGAAGGCTGCGCTACTTGGGATGGTGTAAGGAATTACCAGGCACGGAATAATTTACGCCTAATGAAAAAAGGGGATCGGATACTTTTTTATCACAGCGTTCAAGGACAAGCAGTGGTCGGCATTGCCACAGTGAGTAAAGAGTCCTTTCCAGACCCCACCACAAAAGATCCGCGCTGGGTCTCCGTTGAGCTTAAACCTGTCCAGCCTCTTAAACGCTCTGTAACTTTAAGTGAAATTAAAACGAACAAAGAACTAGCAAACATACCTCTGGTTAAACAAAGCAGACTTTCTGTTATGCCTATAGAAAAAAAGGTATATGAGACTATTCTAAAAATCTCGTCTCAATGAACGCAGAGACCATTGCCGCTATTGCGACCCCTCCCGGAAAAGGAGCATTGGGTATTATTCGGGTCAGTGGTCCAAAAACACTGGAGTTCCTAACCCCCCACATTCAACTTAAAAAATTGAAGGGTCTTAAAGATCTAGAAGCTCAAAAAATTGCGATGGCCCACTTTAATAAAAACGGAGAAGTGATTGACCAAATTACGCTCTGTCTATTTTTTTCTCCCCATTCCTACACCGGAGAAGATTTAGCCGAAATCTATTGCCATGGAAGCTCCGCCGTGTTAAAAGAAATTTTAGACTCTCTCTTAAGTTCGGGAATCCGTTTAGCCAATCCGGGAGAATTTACTCAACGCGCCTTTTTAAATGGAAAGCTAGATTTAACTCAGGCGGAAGCGGTGGCGGATCTCATTCATTCCAAAACAAAACTTTCCCGCAAGATCGCCCTTTCGCAGTTAGAAGGAAATCTTTCCAACAAACTAACGGAGGCGCGTTCCCAACTAATAGAAATCTTAGCTCATATCGAAGTGGGGATCGATCACTCCGACGATCCTACCAGCGGCATGGCCATGCAAAAAGAGATTTTAGAAGAAAAATTAAAACATTTAGTTGAAGAGCTCCGCCTTTTAATTGAAAGTTATCAATTGGGACGTCTTATCCAAGAAGGAGTCCGCATTGCCATCATCGGCAAACCTAACGTCGGGAAATCTTCCCTACTGAACAGGCTCTTAAACAGTAACCGCGCGATTGTTACAGAAATTCCTGGAACTACGCGGGATACTCTGGAAGAAGGGTTCGATCTATTTGGGTTAAACGCGGTGTTAGTGGATACGGCCGGAATTAGAGAAAACGCTCCTGATCTAGTAGAACGTCTCGGACAAGAGCGGTCGTTAAATTCCCTGGAAAATGCGGATATTGTTTTGCTACTATTAGACCAATCTCAGAATCTTTCTAAAGAAGATACTCGATTGGCCACTGTAACGCAACATAAAGAAAAAGTGATCTTAATCTTAAACAAAAATGATTTGCCCCATAAACTTTCTTTAAAAGAAGTCCGCCAAGAATTTCCCCAAAGACCGTCCCACTCTATTTCAACGTTAGAAAATAAAGGAATAAAAGAACTCTTAAAAATGCTGTACCACGCGGCAGTGGGGAATGAAAAGGAAGGCGAATTGGCGCCAGAAATTTTAATTACATCCCTAAGACATAAAAATTGTTTGGTTTCTTCTAAAAAAAATTTAGAAGAAGCGATTAAAATTTCCAGCAATAACATAGGAGAAGAAGTCCTAGCCATGGAAATTCGCGCTGCCTTGGATGCCTTGGGCGAAATGATGGGAGCGGTAGCAACGGAAGATATTTTGAGTTCAATTTTTTCTAAGTTTTGTATCGGAAAATGATGGTTCATCGCGCACACGATCATAAAAATAGCCACGCCTCTAAAGCAGCCTTAAAACTAGCCATTATCGCTACGACTTTAATCCTTTTCGCGGAACTGGCCGGAGCCCTTTGGACGAACTCTCTGGCCCTCTTTTCCGACGTTATCCATTGCGCGGGAGACTCCCTTAGCTTTTTCCTTTCTTACTTTGCCATTTTGCTTGCGGAAAGACCGCGCAGCGATACCCGTACTTTTGGCCTCCATCGGTTAGAAGTTTTCGCGGCCCTCATTAACGCCTTAACCGTTTTTGTGATGGCCTTTTTTATTTTCTTTCACGCCATTAAAAGAATTAATCAGCCGCAAGAAATTATGAGTTTTGAAATGCTGATCATTGCCATTATTGGTTTAATTGTGAATGGTGTCGTGATATGGAAACTACACCCGCATTTAAAAGAAGATGTCAACATAAAAAGCGCTTATTTGCACGCCTTGGGGGATGCTTTAGCCAGCGTAGCGGTAGTGGCGAGCGGAATTATTATTCTGATTACTAAACAAAATATTGTAGACCCTATTACAGCCCTTTTAGTCGCGACTATTATTGTGGTTAGCGCTTATAAGATTTGCAGGGATTCTATTCAGATTTTAATGGAAGGAGTTCCTTATAGACTAGACCAAAACCTACTCATAAAATCGATCGAAAATATTTCCGGAGAGCAAACGGTAAAGGATCTCCACGTATGGAACATCTGTTCTCACCTGCGCGCGCTGTCGCTGCATATTACTCTGCCGGAAAGAGCACTGGCGCGGCAAAAAGAAATTTTAGAAAATATTACCACTACTTTGGAAAACGATTTCAACATTTTTCATTCCACGATTCAGATAGAATCCGAAAGCTGGCATAAATCCTAAGAAAGGAGATGTTTATGAAAAAGAAAAAAATAGTCAAAAAAAAGAAAACAGTAAAAAAAACGGTTAAAAAAACAAAAAAGAGAGCGGCTCCATCTAAAAAAAAGCTAAAGAAAAGCGTCAAGAAAAAACCCATCGTGAAAAGCAAGCCGAAAAAAAGCGTGAAAAAACCCGTTAAAACTGCTCCCCCCTCTTATATCCCTGCCGCCAATGAAGTCAGTTTAGGAGAGGTAGAAGACTACTTTGGGCACATTGGAGTGATTGCTCTAACCTTAAAAGACAAATTAAATCTTGGAGAGTCTATACATGTGCGCGGACACACCACCGATATCACCCAAAAAATAAACTCTATGCAGATTGATCGCGCGGCCATACAAAACGCTAAAAAGGGAGACTCTGTGGGCATAAAGATTGAGGGCAAATGCCGGAAAGGGGACAAGGTGTTCCGTTTGGATTAAGTCCTCTTCTGGTTGGGTTGCTACTTTTTTTGAACTACCATTAAACGAATGGTGTCCTGATAGACAAAGGAATCTTCCAGAATTTTCCATTGAGTTTCCTTCAAATAGGTGTGTGTGTTTCTATCGAATCCCGCGCGATAAAGTCGATAAACCAATGGTTCGAGCGCTTTCATCCATAAGCGGCGCCAAAACTTTTTAGAATAAACATATTCCATGAGAATCAATTTCCCTCCAGGGACTAAAACACGGTGGATCTCGCCCAACGCCTGTGGCTGCGATTCGTCCGGTAAAACACAGAAGAGAAATGTGGATACAACTGAATTAAAAGTAACGTTGTTAAATTTTAGGTCTGTCGCGTCCATGTGTAAAAGTTCTATTGGAACTTTATGGCGCTCTGCCCGCAGCTTCGCCTTCTCCAACATGCCTGCGCTTAAATCGACTCCTGTCACTTCTGTTCCTGGCGGATAGTAGGGAATGTTGAGTCCGGTTCCAACTCCAAGATCTAAAGTTTTTCCCGCAGCGTGGGACCACACCATCGGGCGAAGCTTACGGTATCGAAATTGTTCAAAACCCCAATCCAGGATTTCGTACCATTTGGAAATAGAATCGTAGTGTTGTTGTAGATTAGCCATAATTTTTCTTGCAAGACATCTTCTGCGATGATACTATTTTTTGTAAGATTTTCAGACTTACTAAAAAATAGGAGAACTAGCCCGAATAATTCAGGTTAATGCGCAAAATTATATTTTTCATAATATTTGTCATGGGAATTGTTGGAATGGAAAATGATGCTGAACTCTTTGCGCGATCCATTGAGTTCATGGAAAGCATCAGTGTGCCGGTGCCAAATGGAGCAAAGAATTTAGAAATTTGGATTCCAGTGCCAGTCAATGATCCCTATCAGCATACAGAGATAGTAACCATCGAATCGCCTTATCCCTATCGCTTAACGGAAGATAAAGAGTTCGGGAATCACCTTCTCTATTTCCAGCCGGAGTCCCGACAGAAAGAACAAAGTATCAACATAAAAGTACTCTTTAAGATTGTGAGAAAGGAGCAACGCGCTCTAGATTTGACGAGCGGAATTATGGAGAGTGGGCACGCTGCCTCTCCTTCCCTCTACATGGAAGCGCGCGGATTGGAAATTATCGACGAAAAGATAACTAAAATTTCTCAGGAGGTCACGCGAGGGATTGAGTCGCCCATGGAAAAGGCGAGAGCGCTCTATCGCTATGTGTTAGCGCACATGAAATACGATAAATCGGGAACAGGCTGGGGACGGGGCGATTCCATTTACGCTTGCGACGTTGGCAGAGGAAACTGCACCGATTTCCATTCTTTGTTTATCGCTTTAGCCAGAGCTAGCCGCATTCCCGCCCGTTTTCAGATGGGCATTCCCCTGCCAGATAGTTCGGAGGGGGAACCATCCGGATCGTATCACTGCTGGGCGGAATTTTATATTGAGGGAAAAGGGTGGATCCCTGTAGATATTTCCGAGGCGTGGAAAAATCCAAAAAATGCGGAATATTTCTTTGGCAATCTCGATGCAAACCGCATCCTTTTAAGTACAGGAAGAGAGATTCTGCTTTCGCCGCGGCAGGAAGGGGCTCCCCTTAATTATCTATCTAAACCTTATGTCGAAATGAATGGCCGGCCAGTAAACGATTTTAAACTGGAACGAAGATTTAAAGATACCCAAGTATAAACCCGAATATCTCAGTT
>JAHFCA010000027.1 GCA_023249715.1 Elusimicrobiota bacterium | reverse complement strand
TGGAAAGACCAAAGCAACTGGATTTTTCTAAAGATATTCGGCATGGAGGTTTATGAATTATTATTTAGATACAGATATCTGTATCTTCGCTTTACAGGGGAGGTTTCCAGCCGTTCAGCAATGGATAGAATCTTTTTCTCCAGATAAAATAAAGATACTGTCTATTGTTAAAGCGGAGCTGCTTCTGGGCGTTCTTAAGAGTCATAATCCTAAACACGTTCAGGAGATTGTTGAACGTTTTCTTGGTCCCTTTGAAGTCATTTCATTTTGCGATCAATCTTCGCTGATATATCCTAAGATACGGCATTCCTTAGAAAAAGCGGGTCAATCCATTGGTCCCAACGATTTATTGATCGCTGCCACCGTATTGGCAAATCACGGTACATTGGTTACGCATAACGTAAAAGAATATAACAGGGTTGCCAACTTAAGGATCCAAGATTGGACTAAAGAGAGTTATTAGTAGAAGAATTAAATTATTTGGAGGCGGCGAGGAGGGCGCGGGCTTTGTGGAGGGACTCTTGGAATTCTAGTTTTGGCTGGCTATCCGCCACAATGCCAGAACCAACCTGAATAGTAAATTTATTTTTTTGAATGGCGGCGGTGCGGATGAGAATATTCATCTCGCCATCTCCTTGGTAGCCTATCCAACCTACAGAACCGTAAAAAATCTCTCGTCTCACCGGTTCCAACTCATCTAAAATTTCCATGCATCTAATTTTGGGGCAGCCGGTAATCGTGCCTCCGGGGAAAAGGGCTTCCAGAGCCTTAAAAAAATTGCAGGATTTTTTTAGTTTACCCTCTATGTAAGAAACAATATGCATCACGTGAGAATATTTTTCTATCGCCATATTCTTTTTTACGTAAACGCTCCCTGGGGCGCATACCCTTCCTAAATCATTGCGTTCTAAATCCACAAGCATAATATGTTCCGCCCGCTCTTTCTCGTTTAATATTAGTTCTCCTTCTAATATTCGGTCAAGTTTAGGGTCTTTCCCACGAGGGCGGGTCCCCGCTAGGGGGCGTGTTTCCACATAATTACCTCTTTTTTTAAGTAAAAGTTCCGGAGAGCAGCTCGCGAGCGAGTACGCGGGAGTTTTCCATAAACAGGCATACGGAGAAGGATTGATAGTGCGTAAATTCAAGTAAAATTGCTCGGGGGACATATTGGATTTCCATTCAATTCTCTGAGATAAATTGGCCTGATAAATATCTCCTTGAGCGATATATTGTTTTATTCGATCGAGCGACCTAATATATTGAGTAGAGTTTTTATTTTTAACTCGCACTTGATCGCACGAAGATGAACCCGATGTTAACTTTAAAAAAGACGCTCGCGCTTGCGCGCTTTTAAAATTAATCTCGGCTTTCATCTCCTTAGTTTTCCAATTCAAGATTTTTCTAATTTGCTCATTATAAAGTTCCACTGACGGGTCTAAAGTTTTCTTCTTCCTCAGACAGGAGATAATAAACATTTCCTGATTTTTTTTGTCGTAGCAGGCGAGGTCATCATAGATATAGAAATCTATGAGAGGGAGTTTTAAGGAATTGGGTGGGGGTGAGGATTTCCACCCTTTCTCGAAGATGCGGCCGGCGTCGTAGGATAAAACTCCTACCGCGCCTCCGTAAAATGGAGGAAAATTAGAGGGAAGTTTCGGGCCGTGCCATTGCTTAAAATTTTGCTGTAACAATTTCCATGTTTTTGTAGCTTTTGTGAATGAGGGAGCAATATAATGTTGAGACGGTCCGCTTAAAGGAAAAAAAGAGTAACGGCCGGAACCATCCAGTAAAAAATTTTCTTTTAAGTTTTGGTTATAGCTGTAGTAAGGCGGATAAACATCTTTTAGGTTTAACTTAAAGCGAAGGATAAAGGGAATAACAGAATAAGACTTCCACTGCTCCTTAAATTGCGCATAGGAGGGAGTGAAATCTTTAGGCATGCGGGAAAATTTTATACGAGAGATCTAAAAAGCAGACCGCTCCAAATTTTTGGGTAAAAATAGGTGGATTTCTGGGGCATCACTTCTCCACTCTGCACAATTTTATACATATGTTCAATGGAGGTAGGGGGAACTATTAAGGTAAGCTTCCCTTTTTCTTTGGCGAGTTGAAGGGCTTCTTCCTCTTCATGCACATAAATAAAATCTTCTTTTTGGTAGTTGGGGAGTAAGAGGGAATGAATTTGTACCAGTGGATGCTGCAGAGAGAAAATAGATTTTCCCGGTATCAATTTTTTTAATTTTATCAGAGAACTACGATGAATAAGAATGTGTTTTTTTCCATCGCTCACGATAAAATTAAATGGAGACATCGATTGAATAGCAGAACTAATATTGGTTACTTCTTTATATTCAAAACAACCCGATTGGTCCATTTTAGCCAAAAATCCTTCTAAGCTTTCTTCTTTCAATAAAATTCTGTGGGTGGGATAAACCACAAGCCCCGTATCTCCAACTGGGCTTAAGAAAAATAAGGCAGAGCGTGCTCCTTCTAGGTTGGGGTTATCCTTAGAATAGGACCATGCGGTTTCGTAGCGGTGGTGGCCATCGGCGATTAAAACGGATTCCTTGGCAATTAATTTTTGCAGTTGCTCTATTACTTTGGAATTCGATACTGTCCACATCTTGTGAACAATTTTTTCTGGGTCTACAAAAGAGACTTGCGGAGTTTTTTTGGTGAGGAGTTTAAATAAATTTCTCGCTATTTTTTTGGGGTCCTGAAAGATGCCAAAAATGGGGCTGGTATTTACATTGAGAGCATTCAGCAAGGACATTCGGTCTTCTTTGGGTTTTGCTAAGGTGAGCTCATGCCTTAAAACAGCTTTTCCACCGGGGATTTCCAGTTTTAACGCGCAAAAAAAGCCATGGCGGGAAAATTTTTTACCATGGGCGGAAAATGTTTGTTCGTAAAGATAAAAACATTCCGATTCCTCTTCCTTAACCGTTCCGTTTTTTGTCCAGTTTTGCCAAATTTTTGCCGCATTCTTATATTTTGTTTCCGGACTGCCCTTGGGAAGTTCAATCCGAATGGCATTCACTCTCTTTTTTTGTAATTTTTTTTCTAACTCAGCAGGAATAATATCATAGGGAGGGCAAATCCAATTTTTAATTTCGTTATTGGAACAATTAAACCGATACGCGCTAAAGGGAGAAATTTCAGGCATATTTTACTCTAGAACCTCGGTTCTAGGGTTTAAACTCCTTAGAGTGTTTAATATTTTATAAGAAATTTTTTCAAGAAGGGATTCCTCGTGAGCGCACGATATAAAAGCGGCTTCGAATTGAGAGGGAGGGAAATAGATTCCCTGTTCTAATAATTTGTGGAAAAATTGGGCGTAGAGTTTGGTGTTCGCTTTAAGCGCGGAAGAATAGTCTGTGACAGGCTGCTCGCTAAAAAAGAGCGTGAACAGTGAACCTATCTGGTTTATTTGCGCTGCGCTAATCCAAGATTGAATAAATTTTTTGCATCGCTTTTCTAATTCGGAATAAGGATTTAATTTTTTTAGTTGTTTCAGTGTTTCAATTCCCGCAGCCATGGCCAAAGGATTTCCCGAGAGCGTCCCGGCTTGGTAAACAGGTCCTAATGGGGATAGGTGTTCCATAATTTCTTTTTTTCCGCCAAAAGCTCCAACAGGTAAACCGCCTCCAATAATCTTTCCAAGGCAGGTGAGGTCTGGTTTAATACCAAGAAGTTTTTGAGCGCCACCATAAGAAACTCTAAATCCTGTAATGACTTCATCAAAAATAAGCAAAGCCCCCCATTGTTGGGTAACGTGCCTCAAGGTTTCCAAAAATCCTTTCTGGGGAAGGATCACTCCCATATTGGCTGCAATGGGTTCCACAATAATGGCGGCAATCTCTTCGCCCATTTTTTTAAAACAACGGATCGCTGCGCTGCTATCATTATAAGGAAGGACGATGGTTTGTGCAGAATAAGCCTTAGGAATGCCGCTGGAATCTGGAACTCCAAGCGTAGTGGCGCCGGAACCGGCTTTAACCAACAGTCCATCCGAGTGTCCATGGTAACAGCCGGAAAATTTAATGATTTTGTCCCGTTTGGTGGCGCCTCTCGCTAAACGAATGGCAGACATGGCCGCTTCTGTTCCAGAAGAGACAAACCGCACTTTTTCTATGGATGGAATGGCCTCGGAAACCAGTTTAGCCATTTCAATTTCCAATTCGGTAGGAGCGCCATAAGAAGAGCCCAAAACTGCTTGTTGCCTTATTTTTAAAAGGATGGAAGGATGGTTGTGTCCCAAAATTAAAGGACCCCACGAACCTACAAAATCTGCGTATTTATTCCCGTCGACATCCCATAAATAGGCCCCTTTTCCTTTATGGATAAATATTGGATTTCCGCCTACAGATTTAAAGGCCCGAACGGGAGAGTTTACGCCGCCAACTAAATATTTTTGGGCTCTGGAAAAAAGTTTTTTAGAATTCTTAAACATGGACCTACTTTCTATAATTTTACTAGTATATCATTTTTACCTTTAACCCTAATAATTTAACTGAATTATTAGGGTTCACCCTAATGATATAATAACCTTGCATGAGTTCTACAAAACAGATGAATACATTTCTCTATGGAGGAATGACGCCCCGGGCTTGGCGCATGATCTCTTATATTTGCATCGGGATAACGATCTATGGAATGGTTTTAGTTACAGAAGCTTTACAAAATCAGAGGATGAACCGAATAGACCGTCAAATGCGAGAAGTGGAACGTTTGGAACAAAGTCCTTAATGTTTATGCAGGGTTTGGATAAACTTAAGGCTTTTAATTCCGTCTTCGAGAGTAACAATGGGATTCCCCGCCAGGGAATACATAAACGATGTTTTCACTAGGTCGGTATTGAGTAAATGTTTAAAGAGATAGGCATAATTTTTCCCTTCAATCCAGCGGGTAAACTCGCCAGTCTGAGGATTCGTTGCTCCTGTTACATGGAATTCATACTCTTTTTTATCGATATTAAAAACCAATTTTAAACTTTTTAGTTTTCTATGGTACCCTAGCGTTAAACGAACGGGGATAGTATCAAACATTAAATCGTACTCCACATAATTTAAAAAAAGGTTGTCTCCCTCTTTTTTTACTTCCTGAACCGTCACGTGTTTGTTTTGAAGGCTTTTAGGAAGTAATTCAAAAACGTGAGGCCCTAAATCTTCCAGAATTTCTTGTTCGCCCACTCCCTGCATTTTTCTCCACACTCGGGTGCCATGGGTAATAAACGTAATCTTAAGGGCAGTTAAGTTGTCTAATAGATGGCTAAAATTTTCATTTTTTTTCTTAGCGGCTGGATTCAGCGGAAGGTTTTGCAATCGTTGATAAAGAATACGATATTGCTGATTGACTCCAATAGTAACTCCTTTTTTTTTGGCCAGTTGCATCATTTTTTCCAGAGATTCCGTTTCGTGCAAGTGGCCCAAGGGAGGTTCGCAGAGGATGTTTTTTACGTTAAAATCGGTCAATAGTTCTCTTAAATATGGAACATGTGTGGAGATGGGAGAACAAATCACGACTAAGCCCGGAGACTCCTTCAGTATCATTTCTCTCCAATTGGTGTAACCATGCACATCCTTTAAAATTTTTTCTGAGCTCATGCTAGAAAAAGAGCTCATATGAGATAAATCATTTAATAAAACTTCCAGAACTAAATTTTTATTTCTTTCACTGGTGTTGGAATAAGAAATATTGCCAATGGCAGGCGGGGAAATATTTTCGGTATTCGCTTCCGGGAACCACTTGAGCTGCAGCGCCCACTTTACCAGAAAAATTCCGTAAGTGGAACCTGCCCCGATGATGCTGACATTGGTTTTGTTTTTTTGTTCCATAGGTTTCTATCCTTAATGTTGTTGTATTATGCGTCTTTTCTGCTCCAGCTGATTTCTGGGGAATTTTCTTCTTGTAAAAGCAATCTGCCCATTACAAAGAAAAGATCGCCAAGACGGTTTAAATAGGCCAAAGTAAGAGGGTTGTACTTCTTCTCGTCTTTGGTGCCTTTAAAAAATTTTACGAGCTGCCGCTCGGCTCTGCGGCAAATAGCCCGGGCTAAATGAATAGCGGTAAAACTGGGGGGCCCTACGGGAATAAGAAAGTGGTGAATGGGGTTTAAAGATTTTTCATAGTGAATCATTAAATTTTCCAAATGATGAATATGCTTAGTCATAATATGGGGAAGATCTCTTTTTTCCATTTTGGTATTGGCTATATCAGCGCCCAATATAAATAAATCTTTCATAATTTCTAAGAGCGCCGATTTAATGTGCGCGTTATGAATGCGGTTAGAAGCTTCCCCAATCATGGCATTCAGTTCATCCACCGTTCCGCACGCTTCTGCCTGCCATGAACTTTTGTAGGCAACGGCTGTCCCGATAAAATCGGTGGAACCGTAATCGCCTTTGCCAATTCTGGGTTTAGTGGGTTTAGATTTTAAGAGAGTCTGTTCCATCTTTTTATAAATCTAACAAAAATATATCATATCTCTTTCTATTACAAAATGAAAACGCGCGGGATGGTTACGATTGTAGGCGGAGGACCGGGGGACCCGGAACTCCTCACTCTAAAAGGAAAAAAAGCTCTAGAGCAGGCAGACGTTGTCGTTTACGATGCGTTAATTGATCCCGAGCTCTTAAAAATAGCTGCACGCCAATCTAAAAAAATTTATGTGGGAAAAAGGCGCCACCGCCACACATATGAGCAATCTGAAATTAATGAACTTCTTCTCTGTTACGCAAAAAAAGGCAGGACGGTTTGCCGTTTAAAGGGAGGGGATCCCTTCCTCTTTGGCCGAGGGGCGGAAGAAGCGGAATTTTTAGTCCAACATGGGATTTCTGTGCAAATTATTCCTGGAGTGAGTTCTGTTATTGCTGTTCCGGAAGCAGCGGGGATTCCATTGACGCATAGAGAGTACGCATCTTCGGTAACTATAACCACAGGGCATGAAGTCGGAATAAAAAATGGCAAAGGAGCATCGAGAGATTGGAGCGCTTATGCCCCCAGAAAAAGCGTGGTTCTCTTAATGGGATTGGCCAGAATTAAAGAAATTGTGCAAGAACTATTGTGGGGCGGGTGGCCTTCCCAAACGTTGATTGCTTTAATTTGTTCCGGTACTTTGCCGCAACAGTTTTGCTTAACGGCTACTCTTAAAACGCTCCTTAAAGAAATTTCCAAAAATAAAAAATTAATATCTTCTCCCGCCATGATTGTGGTGGGGGACGTCATCCGTTTACAAACAAAAATCTATCCCAAGCGAGGTTATTTTTATGACGCCAGGCAGTGAGACGTTACCAAAAGAATTAACACCCAAAACAATCCATATTTCCGGCAAGAAATTTTTAGCAGTCTGTTTTTTAATTTCTCTGGCAATTTTATTCTTGGGAAAGCGGAGCGCCTTTGGCCCCGGCGTTATGGCGGCAGAAGTTTTATTGACCATTCTCTGTCTGTTTATTTTTGGTTCTATCCGCTACCGTTTAGATAAGAATGCGCTCACTTACGGGGCAGTTTTAATTATCGGATCCACTTTTTGCACAGGTTGGTGGTCCAATTCTTTTTTACGCCAATCCATTCAGCAACAAGGAACCTCCGCTTTATGGGATTTCTCGCATCATCACTTTCTTACCTTACATGGGTTAGAACAACTCTTCCATGCGGACACCATGCTTTTTATTTTGGGTTTAACATTTTTTGTCAACGTTATCGCTCAAACACGACTTTTAGAAAGTGTCAGTTTTGCGGTTCTAAGAAAAACTAAAGGGAATGTTTTTATAACGATCGCTATTCTTACGGCCTTAGTCTCTTTTGCTTCGGGTATATTGGACGGTGTTTCCATGATTGGGCTTATGATTCGTACCCTTGTCATTATTTTGTTCCTAGCTAAAGCGAAGGATTCGGATATTTTGTATGCGGTCATCATTTCTACCATTGTTACCACGGTCTGTGGCATGTGGCTTGCCTATGGAGAACCACCCAACCTAATAATGAAAACCAATTTACATCCATTTTTAGATAACATATTTTTCTTAAAATATTGTTTACCGGTAGCCGTGGGCAGTTTTTTAGCGGTAACTTGGAGCTTAAAACGCAGGTTTGGCGGGGCTAAAATTGTGACCAGTGAGATGGATATTTTAGATTCACACACGGCCGATGTGCGCTTTTTACAAGCGGCTCGGCATGGAGAAGTTTTAATTCCCGTAGAATTTATTGATGGATATCGGGATAAGTTGGGAAGCCTTTTTGAAGCCATTACGCATAGACTGCGCCAAGGAGAACCTTTAGGCAGCGCCATGGTTAAAGAAGGACTTTCTGAAAATCTCCGGAAAGAATTATTGGGTCATTTTGTAACAGAAGAGATAAGCGAAGCGTTAGACATTCATTACACTCATCTCCATAATGCGGATAAAGAAAAAATTGACGCTTCCGAACAAAAAATAAGATCTATTTTTGAAACGTTTCATAAGAGAAGAATTCAATCGCAAATCGTGGGGGTTCTATCTTTTGTTCCTTTTATAGGTTGCTTAATTTGGCATGCGATCGATCATGAAATTTCATTATTTTATGCTTCTTTTGCGGGATTTTTTGTGGCATTTTTAGGGATATATTCTCTTAAAAAAATGAGAAGCCTTGCCCTCCACGAAGCAAAAGCGGAGTTTATGGAATATCTGTTTTTATTCCCGCTTTTCTTTTCCATTACGTTGTTACAAAAGTCCGGGTTTTTTAACGAAATTTCTTCACTGCTTCAAAGAGGAATAGAGGTGTTAGGGGTTTCTCACATTGCCTATGCGCAGTTTTTAGGGGCCACATTTTTATCGGCAATTTTAGATAACAATGTGGTGGCCGATTTTACGAGCCGCGGACTCCATGGTTTAGACATTGGAATTTTGCATCTATTTTCTATGGCCCAAATTGCCGGGTATGCCTTGGGAGGGTGTTGGACGCATATTGGTTCCGCGCAGTCTGTAGTCTCTTATGCTTTTATTCGCAAGGAAGTGGACGAGCATTATACGCCGTTTCAATGGATAAAAGCGATTACGCCCACTATTATAGGACTTATTGTTTTATTGACGGTCTTTATTTACGGGTGGAATATTGTCTCTAAGCTTTGGATGTAATTTCATCTCAATTTGAACAAAAAAGGTTTCACTCTTATTGAGCTCATGTTGATAGTGGCCATTCTTGGGATTCTTGTCTCTGTGGCGATTCCGAGATTTGCGGATTTGATTCGGAAATCTAAAGAGGGATCCACTAAAGGCGGTTTAATGAACTTAAGGTCTGCTCTGAATATTTATTTTTCGGATAACAATGAAGAAACTCCTAAGTTGGGTGGAGATGGGGTGGTCGCGAATAATGTCGGAATATCCTCCCTTGTTCCTAAATATATTGATGCGATTCCCACCGTAAAACCGGCCACCTACCATTCCGAGACCAATCAAGTTATTTCAAAATCTACCGATTTGGTCAATCGCGGGGGAATTGCCAATCTCTATGATACGGGCGGTTGGATTTATGTGAGCACCGGCGGAGGCGATTTTTTTGTGAATTGTGTTCACACCGATATCAAAAACAGTTGGTTTACGAATTGGTAGCGGTGGGGAGAAAAATGGAGCTGGGGATCGGGATTGAACCGACGACCTCATCCTTACCAAGGATGTGCTCTACCAACTGAGCTACCCCAGCGGAACATTGAAATATCAACTCGATTTAGTATTTTCTTTACTTTCAAAAATAGGTAGTGTGATACCAGTGTGATAAAATATATTTGGCAGTAGATCTACTGCCATTTGCCTATGCTCTTTACTTAAGTGCGAATAACGTTCGGTCATAACCGTTGTGCTGTGTCCTAATAGTTCAGCCACAGTTTTTAAATCAACTCCTTTCATAATTAGATCCGAAGCAAAAGTATGACGCAGAGTATGAAACACACAATCTTTTATTTCGGATTGCTCTACCGCTTTTTCAAAAGGCTTACGGTATAAAGAAAACTTTGCTTTCCCTTTTTGAGTGCCAAAAACATAATCTGAAACCGAGGGGATAGATTTTAGCACATTTTCAAGTTCAGAGTTCATGGGGACATGTCGGATTTTTTTTCCTTTAGAATGGCTAATTTTGATTAGTCTCGTATTGAAATCTATTTCTGACCACTTAAGATTAAGCAATTCACCTTCTCTCATACCTGTTAGAAGAGCTGTGAGTACAATTCTTTTTACTGTCAGTGAACATCCATTTAACAATTTTATTTTCTCATTTTTATCTAAAAACTTAGTTCGTCTGAATTCCTTCTCACTATAAAATTTTATTTTACTAACAGGATTCTCCTTGCATTTGCCCCATTCAATTCCCCGATTGAAGATTGATTTTAAGAGAGAGCACTCTCTGTTTACGGTAGATTGCTTGACGCCATCCCCCAAACGTTTTGCTCTGTATTCTTCAATTTTATCAACACTTACTTCATTCACAAAGACCTCCCCGAAAAATTCATGTATTTTTTTGACAATATAAATGGCATTCTTATTGCTTTCCCTTGAAGGTTTGTAATAGATTTCTAAATATTTATTCATTAAATCCTTAAGTTTAATCTTCTCTCTTTCAAATTCATAGTCTACCTTTTGATATTCGCTTCTTTTAGCAATGTAAATTTTTTGGGCTAGTTTTTTGTCGGCTGTGCCTGTGGATATCCTGATTTGTTTTTTTCCTGGAAATTTGAACGCCATCCAAAAGTAAGGACTATTCTTTCTTAGATAAATACCCATGTTATTTCACTTCCCCGATTGAATTTCAATAGTACTATTTTCCAGATGGTCAGTTAAAGTTTGAATCTGTTTTTTTATCATCCATTTATCTATTGCAATTCGATCAAACCTATAGGAGCGTTTTGAAAGAGGAATAAAAGGGAGATCTCTTTGGCTAATAAAATGATAAATGGAACGTTTGCTAAGGGATAGATACTCCACTAGCTCATCCATCGTAAGGTATCTCTTTATTATTGTTTCGTTTGAGTTAATCATTCTATTAGGGAATTGATTTAACTAATCCGTGTTCTCATTCCAATCCAGGCACTCATTGGGGATAGTGCCTGTACTGGATTTTGCCTCTCCAAGCCCTCCAAGCTCTCCATCTCCACCCAAATTACTGAATTTTGCTTTAGTTTCTTCTATAACGGGAGAGTTTGGAGAGCATGGAGGGCTTGGAGGGGCAAATCTAATCCCATAGCCTTGAGAGATTTGCCAATTCTTTTTGGACTATATTTGTACCTCCTTTATAATTTATGAGGCAAAGGGTAGCGCCCACAAAAGTGGGCGCTATTTTAACTGACGTTAGTATTCTTCTGGAAATAAGACGGTGGTCATAGATCTATCTGCCTCTGTTATTACCCAGATTTTTTTACCTGAGTTGTGGGAATGATAAGCGGATAGAATTCTTAAGTGTTTATCAAGGGAAAATTCGTTTTCCCTCTTATCTATTTCACTTAGATCACCCCAATTTCCTAAGGAATGTTTTTCGATTGAGTCCGTTACGAAGTCGTAAAACCCCGCAATGTTATTGCACTCATCAAAAACACCTCTACTCAGACAGATACTCCCGAGTTTAAACTTTTTTGTCTTACTTCCATGTTCGGTCAGTTCAATCATACTGTTCCCTCCTTTTCCTCTCATTTGAGAGAAAAAGAAATTGAGCGCGGCTGAATGATTTAAAAATTCATTCATTATTAAAAGTAATAGTGACTCCAGATTGAGTTTTTCTCGCTTTAAAAGGAACTGTGGTAGGGTAGTAGAGTGTATGTTTCCCATCGAACTTTTCTTCTTTGATTCTACGGCCATAGACAGTGGTAATGCGGGTGCTAATTTCTAACAAGGACTCAACTAGAACAAGATCCTGCGCAAAGACAGGGTTATACAGCACTTCTTTAAGAATTGATTTTG
>JAHFCA010000140.1 GCA_023249715.1 Elusimicrobiota bacterium | reverse complement strand
CAATAAAGAAAAAGAAGTGCCATAGCGTTTGGAAAAATTGACTTCCTCTTTTAGTCGTTCTAAAAAAATTCTTCTCAAATAGAGCTCTGTCAAACCATCTCTTCGGCTCCGCTCTAAAACTTGTCGATACAATGAAATTTTATGGAACCCTAACCCTAAAATTTGGCCGCAAAAAGTCACTTGATCTAAAAATGTTTTATGGATCGGTTCTTTTACAATAAAACTCAAAAGCCCATGCACTTTATTTTCCCAGCGAATGGGTTCTCCCACTAAAATAGAGTTAGAAACAGGACTCATAAATCGATCTTTTACTCTATTTAACGTTGGGGGGACTTCCTTGAGTAAAGACGTCCATTCTTCTAAAGGAGTCTTCCCACAACTAAAAATAGGGCGCCACGTATTCCCATCTGTTTTCTCATTGAATGTAGAAAAAGAAATTCCCTCAATATCTCCATTCACAGAAAAAAGAAGTCCCAAACTTTTTAAAATGGGGTCTTCTTCCATATGGGCTACTAATTTTTGTGTAAAGGAATAGCGCAATACCATCTCTTCCATTTCACTTTCTAATCTGGCTTTAGCCATTTCCCACTGGGTGCATTCTTCCTCTGTTTTCGCAATCTCTTCCTGAAATTGCAATTGTTTGGGCAAAGATTTTTTAACCGCCCTATGGACTTCTTGTTGTAACGGAAACTGAAAGAGTCCCCCAGTTAAAAATAAAACCGCATACAAACAACCTACCGAACCCATCTGGAGTTCCCATCCCAAAAATAGGGCTCCCAGAGAAAATAAAAAAGCCAAGAGAAGGCCTCTTCTGCCCTTCCCTTTAAAAGGAATTAATAAAAGAGTGAGTACCCACAAAGGATAAAGCGCAAAAAGTTGGTTCATGCTAAAACCACACGATTGCGACCACTATTTTTTGCTTGATAGAGAGCCTTATCTGCCCACAAAACTAAATCCTCCGCTTTTAAAATTTCATTTTTTAACGTAGAGACTCCTCCGGAAATCGTAATGGATAAACTCTCATTGCCAAATTTTAATCCCATGATTTTATTGCGAATTCTGTCCGCAATTAAAAGGGCATTCTCTCCTGTCGTTAGAGGCATAAGAATGGCAATTTCTTCTCCTCCAAAGCGCGCGCAAAAATCAGTTTCACGGGTAGACTTTAAAATAAGGTTTGATACTTTTTCTAAAACCTCATCCCCTACGGTATGTCCCCAACGATCATTCACCTCTTTAAAATGATCAATATCATACAGAATTAAGGAAAGCGGGGACTGCGTGGGAGAAGCGCGAAAAAATTCTTCTTCTAAGCGCTCCTTCAAACGGTACTTTACATAAAGCCCGGTTAAGGAATCCCGAATAGCCAGGGACTCCACTTTTTCATACAACAAAGCATTGGTGGCAGCTAAAGAGATCATGTGCGTAATGTTTGCAAAAAATCTTAAATCCTCCTCCTTCCAAAAATAACTTTGCGCGGTATTTACTTCTAAAACACCAATAATCTCTGTTCCTTTTTCTAACGGGGTCATCACCAGGGATCCCGCCCGACCTTTCTGTGAACTGCGCGGATCATTCCGACAATCCTCTATTAACAATGGAATTCTACGCTCATAAATCCATTGGTCTAAAGGATCGCGTTTCTGGAGTACGCCTTCATTAGAAAAAATTCGAAGTTGAACTTTAATATCCCCCATCCCCCCAAAAAATTTACGAATATTTATTTCTATTCTCTTTTGAATTTCATTTAAATTTAAGGAGGGAGAGAGTTCATCTAAAAAGGAACTCAGCTGGCTATACCGGAAAATTCTTTCTTTAAGCCCATTACAACTCGACTCTAAATCTGCCCTTTTCTTAGAGTTTTCTGAAGATAAAATCTCTAATTTTTCAATTCTTTCTTCTAAGCGGTGCTCCTCTAAATCTTTTTTTTCAATGGAACGACCTGCCATCCAAAATAAAAGCCAAAGCCATCCCATATGAACAAGGTAAATAAAGGGAGTTCCATTTTCCCAGTCTCTGATAGTAAATATCACCCCTCCCGTTCCTACGGCTACCGAGAGTAACCCCATCCCTAAAGCGGCCATGGGCCCAGAAAAATAGGATAAAAGAAGAATAGGAACGGCATAGAGAGGAAAGTAAAAGTGGGAGGCTTCTCTTCCAGTCAACATAAAATATGGAATAGCGAGAGCAATCCCATAAGAGACCAACTGCAAGAGAATGGTTAGAATAAACACTCCGCAATCTGAACGGCATTTAAGGCAGCGCCTTTCCGTAAATTATCTCCGGAAGCCCATAATAACAGCGCCTTATCATTTTGCAAATCTTTGCGCAGCCTCCCTACCAGAACTTCATCTCGTCCGCTGGCATCGAGAGGCATGGGACATTTTTTCCCATTTAAAGGGCTACTTTCGTCCACAACTAAAACACCGGGGAACTCATTCAATATCGCTTTCGCCGCTTCTACCGTAATAGGTTTTTTCGTTTCTAAATAGATAGACTCCGCATGAGAATTAAACACAGGCACTCGCACCGTGGTAGGGATGATCTGAATTTTTTTATCACCTAAAATTTTTTGAGTTTCCTGAATTACCTTCCACTCTTCATTGGAGTACCCCTCTTCTTCTATTTTCCAGTTGTGAGCTAAAAGATTAAAGGCAATTGGATCGGGGAATATTCCTGAATCCGTCACCTTCCCCTGGCTCAAATATTCTTCTACCTGAGATCTTAAATCGGATACACCTTTGGCCCCAGCTCCAGACACCGCCTGATAGGTGGAGACAATGGCCCGCTTGACTCCAAATTTTCTATAGATCGGAGCTAACGCCATTAAAAGAACTGCTGTCGTGCAATTTGGGTTCGCAATAATCCCCTTGTGCCACTGGACATCTTCCCCATTGATCTCTGGGATCACTAACGGAACTGTTTCGTCCATTCTAAAATCCGATCCATTATCGATCAATACCGCTCCGCGTTTAATGGCTTCGGGGGCAAACGTTACCGCAGCCCCCTTTTCCCCTTCGGTTCCCGCAAAAAGCGCAATTTGCACTCCTGCAAAAGCTTCGGGCTTTGTTTCAATGACATCATAACTTTTTCCGTCAATCTCTAATTTCCGCGCCGACCGCGCCATGATTTTTAATTCTTTAACAGGAAATTTTCTCTGATTTAAAATTCGGACCATCTCTTTCCCCACGGCGCCAGCGCCAATGACAGCAACCGTTACAGGACCTTTAAATTTTTTAAATGAACTGCTCTTCTTTACACTGTTTGACATACAAAACTCCTTGTCTTTATTTTATATTCGGGGTCAACCACCGGGCGGCATCTATCGCGTGATACGTCAATATGAGATCAGCTCCCGCTCTTTTAATAGAAGTGAGGATCTCTAAAACGGTACTTTTTTCCTCTAACCATCCATTTTTAGAGGCTGCTTTTACCATCGCGTATTCTCCAGACACGTTATAAGCTGCGATGGGCAAACTCATTTTTTGTTTGAGTGAATGCACAATATCCAAATAGGCAAGCGCGGGTTTCACCATAACAATATCCGCGCCTTCCTCAATATCTAACTTTACTTCTCTCAGGGCTTCCTGTCTATTGGCAAAATCCATTTGATAGCTTTTCCTATCTCCAAATTGCGGTTTTCCTTCCGCAGCCTCTCTAAACGGTCCATAAAAAGACGAGGCATATTTTGCGGAATAAGAGAGAATGCCTCTATCCAAAAAATTGTTTTTATCCAAAGCAGAGCGAATGGCACACACCATTCCATCCATCATTCCGGAAGGAGCAATCCAGTCGGCGCCGGCATTCGCCTGGGAAAGCGCTATTTTTGCCAGGATCTCTAAGGTTTTATCGTTATCTATTCGCGCCCCATTCTCTTTTTTCCCCACAATACCGCAATGACCGTGAGCAGTATACTCACACAAACAACAATCGGCAATCACAATCATCTCAGGCAATTCTTGTTTTATCTGTTTAATTGCTTTTTGTACTACCCCCTCTTTGGAGTAGGATTCGCTGCCATTATCGTCTTTATGGTCCGGAATGCCAAATAATATCACAGATAAAATCCCCAACTCCCAAGCTTTCTTAGCTTCTACCACGGCCTGGTCGCACGATAATTGAAATTGTCCCGGCATAGAAGAAATTTCTTTGCGGACCCCCTTCCCAGATCTGACAAACAAAGGAAGAATAAGATCGCCTGCATTTAACTCTGTTTCAGACACCCATTTTCGTAGGGTGGGAGTCTGTCTCAACCGCCTTAATCGTTGCAAAGGATAAGCCATAAAATAGTTCAACCCGGATATTGTGTTAGAAAATGAGAACCGAGACGAAAAAGATAGATGTTTTTTTGAAACAAAAAAGTGAGAGAATAGTTAAAACTATTCGCGAACTTTTTTGTGAAGAAAAAATATCTATATTTTTCGTCG
>JAHFCA010000139.1 GCA_023249715.1 Elusimicrobiota bacterium | reverse complement strand
AGAGTTTACCAGCTCTAGTAAATTGACCACGGAAGTTCCCAAAGAAAGAGAGAGCACCGGATCTAATTTACTTTTTATTCCCGCTTTCGCGGCCCACTCTATCACTTTGCCGGATTTTACCTCGTTTATCAGTCTTACGGAGACCACATTGCGTGATTTTGCTAAGCCTTTGCGCAACGTAAGGGGACCTAAATATTCATTGTCGTAATTTTCGGGCACCCACACTTTATCTTCTGGCAAAGAAGCGGTTGCTTTTTTAATGGCATAGGTGTCGTCGGGGTCTTCTTCATCCACTAAAACTTTCCAGTCGCGCCCATCATTTTCAAAGGCTATAGGCGAATCGTTAACTGTGGTAGCCAATGTAAATCCGTTCTCTAATGCGGCAAGCCATACGAAAGGTTTAAACGTAGAGCCGGGTTGCCGTTTAGCCTGAGTGGCCCGGTTAAATTGAGATTGGTTATAATTCCTCCCCCCAACCATGGCCCGAATAGCTCCGCTCTTAGGATCTAGGGCGCAAAGGGCTCCCTGCACCTTTGCAATCGTGGTCGAAGGTCTTACGGTATAATTTTTTGCTCCGGAAGCTTTTAGCCTCAGCGATTTTTCTTTTGCTCTTAGAATTTCCGCTTGGGGGCCGTAATCTTTATCAAATTGTTCCAGATTCGAAATCAAAATTCTTTCCGCCGCTTGCTGCATTCCCAAATCGAGTGTGGTATGGATTGTAAGTCCTCCGCGATGCAGCAGATCGGTTCCGTACTTGGGTTCTAGATATTGCCGCAGATACTCCATAAAATAGGGAGCGTTGGTAGAAATAAATGGAGTTTTAGTTTGTACCAGGGCGGTTTCCTTCGCTTCTTTAAACGCTTCCTTTGTGATAGCGCGTATCTCTAACATTCTGGAGAGCACCGTGGTTCTTCTATGGACCGCTCGATCGGGATGGTTAAAGGGGGAATAATATTGAGGAGAGCGGGGAAGCCCCGCTAAAAGAGCGCATTCTGAAAGGGTGAGATCCTTAACACTCTTACCAAAAAAAGTTCTTGCCGCCGCGCTCACCCCATAGGCTCCATGCCCAAAATAAACTTGGTTTAAATACATCTGTAAAATTTCTTGTTTGCTAAATTTGTGCTCTATTTGAATGGCCAGAATAAGCTCTTTTATTTTTCTAGATACGGTTTTTTCTTGCGTAAGAAAAATAAGTTTAGAGAGTTGCTGGGTAATTGTGGATCCACCTTGCGCTGCGCGGCCGTACATAAAATTTTTTAGGGCCGCCCGCGCCATGCCCGTGAGAGAAATTCCCCAGTGGTCGTAAAAATTATCGTCTTCCGTGGCAATAAACGCGTTTTGCAGATGGAGGGGGATCTCTTTAAGCGGAATCCACACTCTGCGTTCCACATAGAATTCCGAAATTAAATTTCCTTTGTAATCGAGCACGCGGGTCGTTAGGCGGGGCAAATATTCTTCTAAACTTTGCGGAGAGGGAAGAGTCTCTAAAAAGTAGCGGAGGGCAATCCCTCCTCCAACCATGCAGGTAACTGTTACAATAAAAAGCGCGCGTGTTATTTTGTGTGGGTTCATCTGGTAAAGAAGATTATATCCTCAAAAAAAAAATTTGTGAATAGGGCTTGACAGATGAAAATCATTTTGGATATAATAGCACTCAGATAGCTAGAGTGCTAATATCCAAGGCGCTCAATTTTTTGTTTGTAATTTTAGCACTCTATAAGTTACAGTGCTAACTTTGAAAAAGAAAAAGATAAAAATGGAGGAGTATAGCATGAGCGTAGCCACAGCCAATAAACTAAAACCATTGTCCGATCGAGTTTTGGTGAAGCCCGTTGAAAAAGAAGAAGTGAATAAGGGCGGCATCATTATTCCCGATACGGCCAAGGAAAAACCCCAAGAAGGGGAAGTCATTGCCGTTGGACCAGGCAAAAGAGATGATCAGGGAAAATTGATTCCCATGGATGTAAAGTCCGGAGATAAAATTCTCTACGGTAAATATTCAGGAACCGAAGTTAAGATGGAGGATGAGGAATACCTCATTATGCATCAAGACGATATTTTAGGGATCCTATAATTAAATATAAGAAAGCGAGGTAAAAGAATATGGCAAAACAAATCCAGTTTTCGGATGAAGCAAGAAAATCGATTAAAGCCGGTGTAGATAAACTGGCCAATGCAGTAAAGGCAACTTTGGGGCCTAAAGGCCGCTATGTTGTTCTAGATAAAAAGTTTGGTTCGCCCTCTGTAACCAACGACGGCGTCACCATTGCCAAAGAGATCGAACTCGAAGATCCCTTTGAAAATATGGGAGCCCAGCTCGTAAGAGAAGTGGCTTCTAAAACCAATGATGTCGCAGGGGACGGAACTACCACTGCTTCCGTCTTGGCGCAAGCCATTGTCTCCGAAGGTTACCGCAACATTACCGCGGGCGCCAACGCCACGCACATTAAGCGCGGCATTGACAAAGCGGTAGAAGTGGTCGTCAAAGAAATTCAGAACATGTCGAAAAAAATTAATATCGAAGCTAAGGAAAAGGCGAAAGAAGAGATTGCTCAAATCGCAACTATCTCTGCCAATGACAAAGATATCGGCAATTTAATTGCGGAAGCGATCTTAAAAGTAGGCAAAGACGGCGTCATTACCGTGGAAGAAGGCAAATCCGCTAATACCGAGTTAAAGGTAGTAGAAGGAATGCAGTTCGACCGCGGTTATGTGTCGCCATACTTTGTAACGGACGCGGAAAGAATGGAAGCGGTTTTGGAAGATGCTTATATTATCATTACCGATAAAAAAGTATCCGCCATGCCAGACCTTCTCCCAGTTCTGCAAAAAATTGCGGATACCGGCCGTCCTTTCTTGCTCATTGGCGAGGAAGTAGAGGGTGAAGCGTTGGCAACTCTGGTTGTGAACCGTTTACAGGGACGTTTACGTTGCGTAGCGGTAAAAGCTCCAGGATTCGGAGATCGCAGAAAAGAGATGCTCAATGATATCGCCGTTCTCACCGGCGGGCAGGTCATTGCCGAAGAGCTAGGGTTAAAGCTAGAAAAGGCAACCGTAGAGATGCTGGGCCGCGCCAAAAGAATTGTGATCGATAAGGAAAACACCACAATTGTAGACGGAAATGGCAAGAAAAAAGAGATTGACGCTCGCATTGGCCAAATTCGCAGACAAATTGAGGAAACAACTTCCGACTACGACAAAGAAAAACTCCAGGAACGTTTGGCAAAATTATCCGGCGGAGTCGCTGTCATTGAAGTAGGGGCAGCCACCGAAACCGAAATGAAGAGCCGAAAGTTCAAGGTAGAAGATGCCATGCACGCCACTCGCGCGGGTGTGGAAGAAGGGATTGTTGTGGGTGGTGGAGTGGCCTTAATGAGAGCCGCTCAAGTCTTAGAGAAACTAAAAGGGAACGATCCAGATGAACAAACTGGAATCACCATCATTAAAAAAGCATTGGAAGAACCTATTCGCATCATTGCGGAAAACGCTGGCTTAGAGGGTTCTGTAGTCGTAAATAGAATAAAATCCGAATCAAATCCATCTTTCGGTTTAAATGCCGATAATGGGGAGTTTACGGATCTTGTAAAAGCTGGAATTATTGATCCAGCTAAAGTGACACGCAGCGCCTTACAGAATGCGGCGTCTATTGCTAGCCTTCTCTTAACCACAGCCGTCTTGGTTGCGGACATTCCAGAGAAGAAAGAAAAAATGCCAGCGATGCCAACCCCAGAGTACTAAAAACTTTGGGTTAAATAGTCTAAAAATAGGAGCCCCGCCTTCTCGTCCCTGAGAAGGCGGGGCTTCCTTTTTATAGGGCAAAATGATAGAATATAGCATAATTTTAAATAAAATTTAATGATACAAGCCAATTTCCAGAAAGTATTGGAAAAAATTGATTTAGCTTGCGCTAAAGTTGGCAGAAAAAAAGAAGATGTCCAGCTTGTAGCTGTTACAAAAAGTGTTTCTATTGAGCGCATAGAAAAAGGTATTCCCTTAGGGTTAACCCATTTAGGAGAATCGCGCGTTCAGGAAGCCCAGAAGAAAAAAGAATTTTTTCAGGAAAAGTACCCTCATTTAATTTGGTATCTCCTGGGCCATTTACAGAGCAATAAAGTAAACACAGCCGTTCAGATCTTTGATTGTATCGAGTCGGTAGACTCCATAAAACTGGCGATCCGCATCAATGAAAAGGCGCAACTGTGCCAGCGCAGACAAGATTGCCTTATGGAGATTAAGGTTTCCGAAGAACCCGCTAAAACAGGGTTAGCGGTAGAAGCAATAGAAGGTTTCCTGCAAACCGCGCAGACTTTAAAAAATATTCGAGTGAGAGGAATTTTGTGCATGGCCCCCTATTTTGAAAATAAAGAAGAAAGCCGCCGCTATTTTTCCAAAGGAAAAGAGATGTTTCTAAAATATTTTTCTTATTTTAGTCCTAGAGAATGTCGCCCTATTT
>JAHFCA010000138.1 GCA_023249715.1 Elusimicrobiota bacterium | reverse complement strand
TTTCCGCTTCTAGCGTTTGAAACTTGCGCCAAACCACCAATTAAAGCGGTATATTCGGGAGAGATCTCCGGAGGGAACTCCCTCTCTCGACTTGCGCTGGTGTCATCAATCTCTTTTCTTATTATAATTTTTCTGAGAATCTCCTCTCCTTCATGCGGTTTTTCCATTTCGTCCTTTAAATTACCCAGAACCCTTTCAATTTCATCCAAGTAAATATTCTCTTTATCGGCCTCAGCCACTTTTCCTAAGAACTGAATCATTAATATTCTAATTTCTCCATCCGTCTCCAGTCCGCCTTCTAGACGGGATAAAAAGGGTTGAATGGCTTTAGGAGCGGCTAGATTAGAAAGGGAAATAACAATCTCTTTTCGATTAGAAACATTCGAAAATGGAAGCAGTTTTAGTAAAGAATCTGTAGATTCTAAAGCCTTTAGTTGTCCAAGAGCGATCACGGCATCCTCTATTTTAAATTCAGGTTGTTCAGGAGCCTCTAATATATGAATAAATAGTGGAACGACTTCTTTTCCCCCACAATGCACCAGCGCTCTTCTCGCATATGTATGATAATCCCCTTCCAATAATGAGATTGCTTTCTCTATCATACGGCTCCTAGTCTCACTGGAAAAGGAAGGAGCCGGAATGCCCGTTAGAGATTCCAAAGCATCTTTCACCACCCCATATCTATCAGACTCTAATGCGCTTAAATAGCCCTGGGCAATCTGATCGCTTGTAGCGCCTAGATTTTTCATATCTGCCAAGGCAAGAGCTCTTTCCAATTTAGTGGGACTTGTCAGAGCTTTGGACCTCTGTTGAATGATCTCATCTCTAGAAACCCCTAATTTTTCTAAAGCAGTGACAGCAGCGACAACTATTTCTCCTCCTTTAAGATTAATTAAGTCTAAAAGAGGCGATTTTGTCTCAGGAATTCCAAACTCTTCTAATTTCTTAATAGCCGCCAAGCGCACCTTTAAACTAGATGTATCCTTTATATAAGAGAGAATTTGTTTATACCCTTCTTTTTTAGAATCGCTAATCCCTTTCAGAAATCCTTTATCTTCAGTTCTACTCTTCCAGAATTCATTCCCGCTTTGAAAGCCTTTAATAGCCACAACTCCGATAGCAGCCGCTATTCCCAAGCCAATGGAACCGGCAATAACGGTAAAGAAAATTTCAGCAACCCAATTTAAATTGGTTTCATCGACATCTATGACATCTCTGCCGTTAGAGGAAACAAGTGGAAGTAAACTAAGAGGAGCCATGCTTAGTACTGAAATAATTTTATTTTGTCTATGAGCTCTTTCTAAAATAGGTCCTGTGATCGGCCTAAAATTTTCGAGCAGTCTAGAAACTATTTTTGTATGTTTAAGGAAGCGGCCGTCAAAGGAGTTTCTCAAAAGCTTATCGGTAATGGCGATATACATTTCATGAATGAGATAAGTTTCTAACCGGCGCGCACTGACTCTATATTCTTTTTGCTTTTTAAGTTCTCTTACTCTTATTAAGAGTGAATTAAGCGTTTCTTCTGGCTGAAGCCCTCCTATAGAATCGGCATGTTTTTTAAGCAACCGTATTTTATAGGACTGTTTTCCAACATCATAAAAGGTATCGGCTTCCCGATTATCGTAAAAACTTTTGATCACTTCCACGGTCGCATTGGGAATGGGATCTGTTTCCGCAGTTTTAGTCTCTTCCGGAACAGGTACTTCTATATCCGAAAAATTGATTTTAAACCCTGCATACCCCGTCTGTTCATCTAGGAGCTTAGCAATCGCATTTGCTTGTTCTCTATGCTCCAAAGACCTATCTCTATTCATTTCTCGTAATATATTGATTAATTCTTTAACTATTTTTAATCCTTTAGGCAAACGGAGTAATATCTGATTAGCCAAACCGATATCAACCTCACCTTCCACCATTAAAACAGAGGCATCTCCCTCATTCAACGCTTTTCTTAAATCTGTTAATGTTTTTTTCTTCGCCACCGGCGCAGTATTTGATTTGTCTCTAATAGGAGCACCTGGTTCGGCCGGAGATTCAGGAGCCACAGGAGCTACGGGCGCTTTAGGTACTTCAGGGGCTTTAGGGGCTACTGGTGCAGCGGCAATTTCTGGTTCTACCGAAGCCTCAGCTGCTGGTGCGGTGGGCGGAGTGGGTGGAATAGGGAGCGATCTAGCAGTCTCTACTTCTTCAATTAGATTTTTTACATAATCCATATCCTTTGTCTGGTAAATTTTATGGAGAGACGCGCCAAACACTTTTTGAGCGGCTTCCAGCACTTTTAAAAATTCATCTTCTGCGCTATACAGAAGGCTAAAACCATTAACCATATAGATAGCCCCTCGTACATCGAGGCTTAAATTCAGTTTTGCATGGACATCTAAACGGTTCAGTTCAATCAAAAATTGATTGAGCCTCTCCGCTCTTAGATGAACCATAGGCTCTTTAACTTCTAGGTAAAGTGTTTTTTCTCTATTAAATCCGCTGACATTTTCCCCTACGGAAAAACGAACCGCTTTTGCTTCCCCAACCTCCATCTTACGGACTCCTGCCATATTGAATAAATTCCAATAAGAGCGATACTCCTCCACCCATGCTTGAAAATCCGGGAAAACATCCGATAAATCCTTCAATCGCTGCAACTTTCTCACGTCTTCCCGTCTATATAGAAGACTGGTAGGGCTTTCTTCCAAACGTTCTGTCTTAATTTTCTCGGCAAACTTATTCAATGATCTATACCAATCTGCTAAATTTAAGACGGCAGGGATGACCTTCCCCTTAAATAGCTTATCTATTATTTCCCCTAAACCGGTAAATACAGAGCCTATGGCAATTCCCGTTGAGGAGGAACCGTTCCCATTGAAAGCAACTTGAATGATGTTGACTATATACGTTGCAATTTGGTCAAAAGCTTCCGGAGAAGCCAGGTACAATAGTCCATAAAAGCTGAGCATGGCAAATGGAATAAGAAAGAGAGGAGGATGATCTCCAACAGAATTAAGTGATCTCTTTAGAATTCCTTGAGAGGAGCGTTCCAGCGCTAGGTTTATTGCATCTCCTCTAAACGGTTCATCCAATGCTTCAAGTTCGGCATCTGCAATTTCCTCCTCCAGTATCCTTTGCAATCTACTTTTTACGATATCAATAAGGATAATAGAGGGTTTAATCGGTTTTAGAGTAACATTTGCTAAAAAGGAAGGTTTTGGTTGTAAATCTCTTAATGCAATGTCATCGATATTTATATCAATATCGTCATCCACCATCTTATTAGACGGATAAAATGGGTCGCGAGATATAACATTCTGAAGTGTTACTTCTTCTTTAAGAATTGGAACTTCTATCTCAACAGGCGTAAGCGCTTGCTGAGTTACCGGTGGTAAAAGGATAGGTTTAGTTTCATCTGCTTTTGAAGTAGTACCAAAAAGTTCTGCAAACGCTTTAAGGGATTCCCGCGCATCAGAATCAACCCAATCTATAATTCTCTGGAACTCCCGAACTACTTCATCTTCTTCATAGGAACTTGCTGCAAGCCTTAAAGCTAAAGGAGATACAGGCATTCCATAGAATAGAGTCCCAAATCCCCAAGGGAGTACTGGAATATTCCCAGCTCTTTTCAACGTTACTAATATTTCGGCGCTTTCTCGTTCAGACCGCATCGCTTTAATTTTGCGATCATATTCTTCCTTCATTTGTCGCGCCGCTTCTTTTTCTTTTTCTACGGATATCTCTCCTAATGCTACTTTCATTTTTAGATCTCGTTCTTCTCTCTTATCATATTGGGGTTCATTGTAATCCGAAAGCTTAACGTGTCCTAGTTCTAATCCGGATATCACTCCTAGCACCTCTACTTTACTTCCACTTAGAAAATATTTCTCTATGATCGCATATGCCTCCCTTACTAGCTTGGAGGCATATTCGGGTAGATAAGCGGGAGGAACAATAACTTCTAAAGCGTGACTCATTGTCCCTTCCAACAATATTTTTGCTCTTTTCTTACGTTCTCTACTCGCTTTTTCTTTCACTCCTAAACGTTTTGAGGTTTCGCTCACCTCCGGCAACAATGCCGCAATTTGCGGCGCTTGCAATTCCCTAACTCCTTCCACATATGTTTTAGTCCCCTGACGAGCAACATCTACTCTATCTCTTCTTGTTCTTCTATATTCTTCTCGATCTACCCTCTCCTGCTCCATCTTCTTCGCGCTGCTCACCTCCGGTAACAATGCCGCAATTTGTGGCGCTGGAGATTCCCTAACTCCTTCCACATATGTTTTAGTCCCCTGACGAGCCTGATCAATTCTTAGCCTTCTTATATTTCTTAACTCTTCTTTGGCTACCCTCTCCCTCTCCATCTGCGCCGCGCTGCTCACCTCCGGCAACAATGCCGCAATTTGTGCCGCTGGAGATTCCCTTACTCCTTCCACAAATGTTTTAGTCCCTTGACGAGCCTGATCAATTCT
>JAHFCA010000026.1 GCA_023249715.1 Elusimicrobiota bacterium | reverse complement strand
GCCGACTATAAAAGCATCCAAGAGGAACTTAAAGAAAATAAAACAATCAGTCTGGCCACGCGCATGCAGTTAGCCCAAAAAGCATTCGCCCATACCGCCCATTACGACAGTATGATCGCAAAATATTTCACTCAGCGGAGTAAACAGAGCGAACTCTTCCCCAAAGAGCTCACGATCGGGCTAAAGAAAATAACAGATCTACGCTATGGGGAGAACCCCCAACAAAAGGCTTCGTTATATAAGGAATCGGGGGGAAGGGAATGGGGAATTACGGACGCCGAGGTGTTGCAGGGAAAAGAACTCTCCTTTAACAACTATTTAGATATTGAAAGCGCTTGGGAAATAGTCAATTCTTTGGTGCTCAGCAGAGCGACCGGAGAACGGGAACTTTCCACGGGTTCTTCTAACCCGTGTTGCGTGATTATAAAACATACCAACCCTTGCGGGGTGGCAATGGGTCAAAGTTTAGCCGAAGCGTTCCAGCTCGCCTTTGGCGCAGACCCCGTAAGCGCTTTTGGGGGAATAGTGGGCTTTTCTCATACAGTGGATGAAGATACGGCCAATTTCATGTTAAAAACTTTTTTTGAATGTGTCATCGCTCCCGATTTTACCAATGGAGCTCTAGAACTTTTTAAAAAGAAACCTAATTTAAGAGTGCTACGGCAAAAAACGACTCTAACCCTTCCCTTTGAATTTGATATTAAAAAAATTTCGGGGGGATACCTTTTACAAGAGAGGGATCTTTCTTTAGAAAATTTAGCAGGAGGGAGCGGTAGCTCGTCCAAGGTGGTAACTAAAAGAGCTCCCACCATGGAAGAACTCTACTCTTTAGATTTTTCCTGGAGAGTCTCTAAACATGTAAAATCGAATGCCATTGTTTTAGCGAAGGGAACCGTTTCTCAAGGGATTGGCACCGGTCAAACCAGCCGTGTAGACTCCTTAAAAATTGCCATCGATAAAGCGGGAATAAAACTGGCTGAAACGGTGCCGACAGTTCTTGAAAAATTAAACCAACAAAGTAAACTGCCTTTGGTTTTGGCCTCCGACGGATTTTTTCCGTTCCGCGACTGCGTGGACGAAGCGGCCAAAGTGGGAGTTTCCGCTATTGTAGAACCGGGAGGCAGCATTCGGGATCAGGAATCTATAGAGGCTGCCAATGAACACAATATCGCCATGATATTTACAGGAGTGCGTCATTTCCGCCATTAAAAGGGGTGTTTTTATAAGAGATCCATTTGACAATTTATCGGTGATGTAGTAAATTTTAAACACAAACCATTCATTCAAAAATAGGTTCTTCCCATTTTATATTAAAGTAAAACATTAGTACTTCACCGATTTTTACAATATTTTTGAATAGGAGTTAAGAAGATGAGTGAACAAACATTAAAATCTGGACCCACTTCCATGGGCGGCGCTAAAAGCGCGCAAGACTTAAGTTCTGTATTTGTCGACAAGGGAGCCCCCATCCCCGAAACGTATGGCGAAACTAAAATTGCCCTTCTTCCTCGGGATCCGCACTGGATGTACACTTATTGGGAAGTTACCGACCAAACCATTCAAGAAATTAAACGGCTTTATGGGGAAGATATTTTCTATTCTTCTCAATCCACTTTGCGGATGGTACAAATCTCGGACGATTTGAAACCCGTAAAAACCATCGATGTTACCATTGCCTTAGACGCCAAAAACTGGTATCTAAACGCGGAAGAAGAAGGGAGTTCTTGGTATGTGGAGTTAGGGCTTAAAGCCGCAGATGGACGTTTTATCCTGATTGCTAAATCGAATCTCATTACCTTACCCATGGCTAGAGTATCCAATAGTATCGATGAAAAATGGGTCTCAATTAAAGATGAATTAGAAAGAGTTCTAGAAGCTTCGGGCGGAGGAAAAGTAGGCATGGGATCTTTGGAGCTCGCCCGCATTTTGACGCAACGGTGGCTGACTCTGAACCAACAAATATCTTCTTGGAAAGGTTCGAGCGGTATGAGTTCTTTTGGCGTGGGCGCGCTGGAACTCCTTGGAATAAAAGAGCGGGGATTCCGATTGGTGGCCGACTGCGATTTAATTCTTTACGGCGCCACAGAAAGCACCGCCACTGTAACCGTGGCCGGAAGACCCGTTGAACTTTCTCCAGACGGAACTTTTTCTCTTCAATTTTCTTTACCGGACGGGACCTTAGACCTCCCTGTTAAAGCCATATCGGGAGACCGGGTAGAAGAAAGATCCATTCATATTTCTGTAGAAAGAAAATCACAGTACCAACCCTAACCCATGAACCCCAAAGGTTACTGGTGTTTAGTGCTTCATGCGCATTTACCGTATATTCGGCATCCGGAGCACGAACATTTTTTGGAAGAGGATTGGTTTTTTGAAGCTCTTACGGAATGTTACCTCCCCATCCTAGATTTTAGCGAACGGCTCTTACACGAAAAAATTCATTTTCGTTTTACCATAGACCTATCTCCCACCTTAACGAGCATGATGTGCGACCCGCTTTTACAAAGCCGGTATTTACGCCACCTCAACAAACTCATTGAACTTACAGAAAAGGAAGTCTGGCGCACACAGAATAGCCCGCAATTTCATACGGTTGCCAAAATGTACGAAAACCGCCTGAAGCGGTGCCGAGAACTCTTTGAAAAATATCAGAACAACGTCGCCATGGGCTTTAAATATTTACAGGATGCGGGCGTTATAGAAATTACGACCTGCTGCGCCACTCATGGTTTTTTACCCTTAATGCTCGATAAAAAAGCTCAGGCAGCGCAAGTAAGAGTGGGCGTCTCTCACTACAAAGAAGTTTTTGGCAGAAAACCAGAAGGGATTTGGTTGGCGGAATGCGCCTATACAAAAGGCGTAGATGAAATTTTAAAGGACGAGGGGATTCGTTACTTCTTTTTAGATTCTCATGGAATTCTATTCGGCAACCCGCGGCCGAAATACGGAGTTTTTGCGCCCGTGATTACTCCCAGCGGAGTCGCCGCTTTTGCCAGAGATATGGAATCGGCCCAGCAGGTTTGGAGCGCGGAAAAGGGATATCCCGGGGACTATTCCTACAGAGAATTCTATAGAGATATTGGCTACGACTTAGAATATAATTATGTGAAGCCCTATCTTCATCCGGACGGCATTCGTAGAAATTTGGGACTCAAATATCATAGAATTACAGGCAAAGTTCCCTTAGAAAATAAGGAACCGTATAATCCAGATTTAGCGAGGGAAGCAGCGGCAGAACATGCGGGCAACTTTGTGTTTAACCGAGTGCATCAGATAGAGCATCTTCATTCTATGTTAGGAAAAGAACCGATCGTTGTTTCAATGTACGATGCGGAGCTCTTTGGCCATTGGTGGTATGAGGGACCGCAATTCTTGGACTATATTTTTAGAAAAATTGCCTATGACCAGAATGTTTTTCAGGCGATTACTCCCAGCGAATACCTAAAAAAGCATACGCATCACCAAGTGACCCAACCCTGCAACTCTTCCTGGGGAGACAAGGGTTATTACGAAGTGTGGCTCAATGGAACAAACGACTGGATCTACCGCCATATTCATAAAATTACAGAAAAAATGATTATCTTAAGCGAAATGAACTCTAACGGCAGTCTTTCTCACTTGGAATATAGAGCCCTAAACCAAATGGCGCGGGAAGTTCTCTTGGCGCAAGCTTCGGACTGGGCATTTTTAATGACAGCTGGAACGGCTCCGCACTATTCTGAAAAACGAACCAGAGATCATATTCATAGATTTCTAACGTTGGAAGGGGAATTCTTGGGGCACTCTTTAAATGAAGAGTTTGTTAAAGAGTGTGAACACCGAGACAATATATTCCCGAATATCGACTATAAGGTATTCTCGAACAAGGGGTAAGGCAGAGTTAGGAGGTGTAAAAAGATGGTACTAATAGACATAGATAAATTAAAAAAAAGAATTGCGACTAAAAAAACGAGTCCGATAAAAGTAAAAGAGTATGTGGTAATAGATTATCCTCAGAATGGAGATAAAATATTGCCGCAGGAATATACGATGCGCATCGGGGCGAGCAATGGAAGCCCTGTAGAAGTTTCTATTGATAACCAACCTTGGGTGGAATGCCGCGGCGATCAAGGCTACTATTGGTACGATTGGAAAGATATTCCTCTCGGAACGCACACCTGCGTGGCCAGAAAAAAATTAGTCTCGGGGAAATATAAAAAGAGCAAAGAAGTTCGCTGCATGGCTACCGAGAATCTGAAAAATTAATTAAACCCGGATATTGCGTTAGAAAATGAGAACCGAGACGAAAAAGAGTGATGTTTTTTGTGAAGAAAAAATATCACTATTTTTCGTCGAATTCCATTTTCTAACGCAATATCCAGGTTAAAGAGCGCTGATTGAAAACCAACGAGATTAGGAGTAAGTTTCTAAACTACTTTAAACAGAAAGAACATAAGATAGTCCCCTCTGACTCTCTTATTCCTACGGCCGATCCATCCCTTCTTTTTACTTCGGCTGGAATGGTTCAGTTTAAAAAACATTTCTTAGGACAAGCGGCAACCCCCCTAGAACGCGCCGCTTCCTGCCAAAGATGCTTGCGTACTTCTGACATTGATCGAGTAGGCCTCACTAGCCGCCACCTCACTTTTTTTGAAATGCTGGGAAATTTTTCTTTTGGAGACTATTTTAAGGAGGAAGCTATCCCTTGGGGATGGGATTTTTTAACTCAAGAGTGCGGATTAAAATCCAATTTACTCTATGCTTCTATTTATAAAGAAGACGAAGAGGCATATAAGATTTGGAAAAAAATTCTTCCAGATTCAAGAATTGTGCGGCTAGGAGAAGAGTCCAATTTTTGGAATATGGGCGAGACCGGCCCCTGCGGCCCCTGCTCGGAAATTCTTTACGACCGCGGAGATAACCAGAGCGCGGCACACAAGTGCTCGGGCCCCGGTTGCGACTGTGACCGCTATTTAGAAGTTTGGAATTTGGTGTTTACTCAATTTGACAGAACCGCCGATAAAAGTTTAAAGCCCCTGCCGCAAAAAAATATAGATACGGGAATGGGACTGGAACGGCTTAATTTAGTAATTAACGGTTTAGAATCCGCCTTTGAGACGGACTATTTCAAAGCATTGGGAGCGGAAATTGTAAACCATTTGGGCGGGAACCCCAAGGAAGCCTCTTTACGCATTGTGGCCGACCACGTCCGCTCCTCCACATTTTTAATTATGGACGGTATTTTACCCTCCAACGAAGGGCGGGGTTATGTCTTGCGGCGGCTCATCCGGAGAGCGATCCGGCAAGGTTGGGTTCATGGGAAAAAGGAACCATTTTTAAACCGTCTGGTTTCTGTTATTGTTAAAGAGATGGGGAGCGCTTATCCCGAATTAAAAGAACGGAGCAAGAATATAGAGTCCATTATAGAAACAGAAGAAAAAAATTCGTTATCAACCATAGAAGTGGGAACCCATGCTCTGGAAGAAGCGGTAAAACAAAAAGGGAAAGCAGTAACGCTGAGAGGAGAAAAAGTTTTTTATATCTATGACACCTATGGCCTCGACAAGGAAATTCAAAAGGAGATTGTGCGCGACTGGGGCGGAGAACTGAAATTTTCTGAAGAAGAATACGAGACGGCGAAGAAAACGGCGACTGAAACGGCTCGTAAAGGCTGGAAAGGTTCCGGTCAAACGGATGTTACTCTCTATACCCAGCTAAAGAAAAAATTGGGCAACATTCCTTTTAAAGGGTATGAAACGCTTTCTGTAAATGCCAAAGTATTGGCCCTGCTTAAGGAAGGGAAAGAAGTAAAAGAGTTAAATTCAGGGGAATCAGGGGAAGTTGTTTTATCGGAAAGCTCTTTTTATGGAGAAAGCGGCGGACAAGTAGGAGATAGAGGAATTTTAGAATCCCAAGAGAACAAAATTTTTGCTGAGGTTCTAGATACTCAAAAACCGGTAGAAGATTTTATTGTGCATTCCGTAAAAGTTAAGGGAGGGAGAATAATGCTCTCCCAACTGCTCCATGTGACAGTAGATGTTTCTTTACGCCATCGCACGATGCGCCACCACACCGCGACTCATTTACTGCATGCCGCTTTAAGAAAAATTTTAGGCCCGCAGGTCACTCAAGCGGGCTCCTATGTAGCGCCTCAAAAGTTGCGCTTCGATTTTACCTACCCCAAAGCTCTCACTCAAGAAGAGATCTTTAAGATAGAGGAAGAAGTGACCAGGAATATTTTGGATAACATCCCAAGGACGCGTTCTTTAGGGAGTCTAGAAAAAGCCCGTTCCTTAGGCGCCTTAGCCTTCTTTGGAGAAAAGTATGGAGAAGAAGTTTTTGTGGTGAACTATGGGGAAGCTTCTACGGAAGTATGCGGCGGCACCCATTGCAACTCCACGGGAGAAATTGGAAGTTTTAAGATTATTGCGGAATCTTCCGTTGGTTCCAATGTGCGTAGAATTGAAGCCGTAGCCGGGGAAGCCGCTTTTAATTATTTCCGGAATGAAGAAAAAATTCTGCAGACCCTTACCTCCAAATTGAAAAGCACCCGAGAAGAATCACCAGAAAAACTGGATAAAGTTTTAGAAAGGGTGGCAGAATTAGAAAAACAGCTAGGGTCCCTTCAAAAAAACCAAGAAAGTTCCCAATGGGCACAGCTGCTAGAAAAAGCGAAGACCACACCCAAAAAAGTGGGAGAAACTCCCATTAAAATTTTAGCAGAAGAAATTGTAACCCAAGATATCAAACGGTTAAGAGAAGCGGCAGACCATTTAAAGGATAAATTAAAAACGGGGATCGTTCTTCTTGCAACTCAGCAAGAAGGTAAAGTGTCTTTTGTAGTGAGCGTACCGGCACTGTGTGTTTCCAGCGGGATTACCGCTAGCAATATTGCCAAAGAATTCGCTAAACTAATAGAAGGAAGCTCCGGAGGGAAAGATATTTTTGCTCAGGGGGGCGGTAAGAACGTTTCTAATTTACGGGAAACTTTAGAAAATTTTAAAAGGGATTTGCACCTGTAGTGAAATGGATATCACGGGAGCCTCCGAAGCTCTTAATCCGGGTTCGAATCCCGGCAGGTGCGCGATTAAGGTTATAAGAATACAGATCAAGTAAATGTAAATTTATGGTAGAAGCAAATTGATTAGAAGGGATTCGAAGGCGAGCCGAGCGCTGCCGGAGGCAGATGAAGCGAGGCCGCCAGGCGACGGAGGAGCGCTGCGATAGCAGCGCGGGGGAGGAGGAATCCCGGCAGGTGCGCGATTAATGTTATAAGAATACAGATCAAGTAAATGCAAATTTATGGATCCACTAAAATATTTTAAAAAAATTATAGAACAGACCACGATCCTACGAAGTCCTAGGCAGCGACTTTCCACGTTTGGCCAAACGCATATCACCTATTTATATGTTTCCCCT
The DNA here is from genome assembly GCA_023249715.1 of Elusimicrobiota bacterium. Classification (GTDB taxonomy): domain Bacteria; phylum Elusimicrobiota; class Elusimicrobia; order 2-02-FULL-39-32; family 2-02-FULL-39-32; genus JAHFCA01. The sequence goes on along the minus strand of JAHFCA010000026.1, from coordinate 4,648 downwards.
ATACGAGGGTTTAAGGATAGAAGCCGTTTAAGAGAGGGAAGCGTTATTGCCGAAAAACCAAAAATTATTACTCCGGACATGTTTAAAAACCGTTTTGAAGGTTTTGGCAAAGAAGGAGAAACCATGGGAGAATGGCTAACACAAAAATACGGAATCTCTCTCAGAGGGTTGGAATATAAATTTAGAAACGAAAATAAATCTACTCATATTGAGCACTCTTCGCCGCAAAACCTCACCCATGAGTTAGAAAAACGAATTGATAGGGACGAATTTTCCAGAAGCGCCCTTATTTGCGGGCCTGACTCCACATGGCAATTTTCTTTAATGAAATATATTATGGATGAGAGTATCGCTTCCTTTGTGGAAAACTTGAGAGAACTCGATGAACATGGATTTTTTGATCTACCGGAAGACACCCACGCTCAGAAAAAAAAGAAGATAGAAGAACTTTTTCTACAAGCAAAGCAAAACAAAATGCTGCTTCCAACCTTAGGCAAAAAACTTCACGACTACGGCCTCTTTAAAGAATATGAGGACCGCTTCTTTTCCCTTCTTAAAACCTAAGATTTAAGCGCCCGTAAGGCGGCGGATAGATTCGCGGGATTCGTAGTAGTCTAACCCAGAATGGTCTAGAACTTCGGCCCCCCTAAGGATGCGCAACGTATTCTGAAGCTTAAGGTGCTGGATAAAGAGATCGTGCTCCGGTTTTAAATCCGGCCGGCATAGGGGGGATTTAAAATAGAAAGAAAGCCATTCCTGAATTCCGGAAAGTTTAGCTCTTTGGGCTAAATCTAATAATAAAACTAAATCGAGCACCACAGGAGCAGCCAAAATAGAATCTCGGCAGAGAAAATTAATTTTAATCTGCATGGGAAGACCGCACCAGCCAAAAATATCGATGTTGTCCCACCCTTCCTTGGCATCGCCGCGGGGAGGATAATATTCAATTCTAATTTTGTGGTAGACATTTTTATAGAGTTCCGGGTAAAGGTCCGGCTGCAATATGGCATCCAAAACAGAAGCCTTACTCACTTCTTTACTCTTAAAAGAACCGGGATCATCTAAAACCTCTCCATCCCTGTTTCCCAAAATATTAGTGGAAAACCAACCGTTTAGTCCCAACATGCGCGCTTTTAAACCGGGGGCGACAATCGTTTTCATTAGAGTCTGACCGGTTTTAAAATCTTTCCCCGCGATAGGAACTTTTTTAATTTTAGCTAGATCTTCTAACGCCGGAATATCGACAGATAAATTGGGCGCTCCATTCGCATAGGGTGTGCCGGTGAGAATACTCGCATAGGCATACAGCATAGAAGGGGAGATATCGGGAGAATTATTTTTTAGCCCCTTTTCAAAACTTTCAATTGTTTGATGCGTCTTGGTTGGCTGGGTGTAAACCTCGGTAGAGCCGCACCAGACCATGACAGTTCTTTTTAAATTATTCTCTTTTTTAAAACTCTCAATATCTCGAACTAGCTTTTTCGCTAGCTCCATTTTGTTTTTTCCTTTTTTAACATTGGGTCCGGAAAGTTTCTTGACATAGGATTTATCGAAGACGGCGGGCATGGGCTGCACCGACTTTAATTCTTTTTTTACAGAGTCCAGAGACTCTTTAGGCAAGACCCCGGCATTGAGAGCTGTTTCGTAACAATCGCTTTCAAAAATATCCCAGCCGCCAAAGACAAAATGATCCAGATCCGCCAAGGGAACAAATTCTTTTATCAAGGGAAATTTAGGGTCAGTTCTTTTTCCTATTCTTATTCTTTGCATCTGGGTCAGAGACCCCAAAGCTTTGGCCAACCCTTTTTGGATAAGAAAAGTCCCCGCCATAAAGGTGGTCGCCACCGCTCCCATGCCCGGAAGAAGAACGCCTAATTTTCCTTCGGGCGATTCAATTTTTCTTTTTAATTCTGGATATAATGAAGATTCTTGGCTCATATAAGCTCCTTTCTTGTTTTAACCCGGATATTGCGTTAGAAAATGGAATTCGACGAAAAATATAGATATTTTTTCTTCACAAAAGAGTTCGCGAATAGTTTAAACTATTCTCTCACTTTTTTGTTTTGAAAAAACATCTATCTTTTTCATCTCGGTTCTCATTTCTTAACGCAATATCCGGGTTTAAAATCCATAATAAGCAAGACTAATAAATAGAAGGGAGCTCCAATGGCCCCCATCCATAAAAACAGATCCACATGGCCCCAAATGGCGAGGAGAATCACTAAATAAATAAAATCTCTGCGGGCTAAAAAATCGATAATCTTCTTTAGAGTATTCTTTTTAGAATTTCCGGTAACCGAAGTAAAAAGCGGACCGGAAGATTTTTTGCTTTTCATCGTTCTCTGGTAAACAAAACCGGCCGTCAATAAGGTTCCGCTGATCGCTAAAAATGCTAAGAGCGCGGGAGCAACCTCTCTTCTACTCTGAGCGAGCCCCCAAGCAATACCTAAAAAAACAGCGCTGTGAACTATGTTATCTCCCCAAAAATCTAAAATACCGCCCCATCTCGATTCTAAAAATTTTAGGCGGGCAATTTCACCGTCGCAACCATCTAATACCGAGTGAAGCCAAAAAAGGATGGAACCGGAAATATCATACCACTTTTGGCCGACCATAAAAAAAAGGGCTCCCACGATTCCAATGCCAATACTGATACTGGACATTTGGTTAGGAGTGATGGCGGTAGGAATGAGCCATTTTGTAAAGGTAAGAGAAATTTTTCTCTCAACATGCTTGGACATAAATCCTTCCTCTTCTTTAACAAGAGATTTTAATAACCATTTTTCCGAGGATTTTAAATCGTCCAGGGATCGAAACGGCGTCCAATTTTTGTTCGAGGAAGATAAATTTTTAGAAGAGACAGGACTTTTTAAATCTTTCGAAGGTAATAATTGTTTCAAAAAAGAAGGAGTGGCGATGAAATCGGGATACACCAGAACAAATTGCGGGGGAAGCGGAGCAGAATCCGCCAGCTTTAGAACGTGAACAAAACCACTCTGCTGAGCGGTTAAGATAAAGCGCTCTAAAAAGGGAAGTCCTAATATTTTTGTCTGCTCTAACTGGGGGGAAAGACCCGGATAGAGGACTAAAGTATTCATAGGATTAGAACCTCCTCTCCCGTACGGTTTGATTCCATGGCAGCTTTAAAAAGGTTAAAACACATTTTAGCCTGCTCAAAATTGTTTCCTTTTTTTGCTGGATCTTTTAACTCTCCTGCGAATTCCTCAATGACTTCACTAAACCAATCCGGATGATGAGACCCCTTGGAAAGCGGAGCATTAAATTTTAGGACTTCGGACCCGCCATTTTTTCTAAGAAGATGAATTTGATCATCTTCAAAAACAATCGTTCCTTCTTCTCCTTCTAAAAGGGCAAAATTTTTTCGAATATTGGAGGCCCAAGTTAAAGTAATTTCTGAAGTAATGAGTTCTTCACGAGAAGCATCTCCAAATTTTAATTGGACATGAGCGGTATCTTCTAATTTTAAATCGGGATACTTTTTATTTTCCAACTGGGCTTTTAGAGAATGAGGTTTTTTTTGTATCCAATGGAGCAGCAAATAAAAAGCGTGCCAACCATGATCCATGAGAATACCCCCGCCCGCTTTTTCTAAATCGAGCCGCCAATTACCTTGATCCGTGGTAATAGAAGGACCGGTTCTAAACACCTGCCAGGCCACATGTTTTAATTTGCCAATTTTATTCGTTCTTAAGAAATGCGTAATGGCTTTGCACGGCTCGGAAAATTTCCAGTTGTGAACGGTGAAAACCACTTTATTTTGTTGCGCGGCTAACTTTTCGATTTGTTTTAGATCCTCTTGTTTTAAAACTAGAGGCTTTTCACAGAGCACATTCCAACCTCTCTGCAGCGCCTGCGCTATAATAGAATAGTGCGAATGAGGAGGAGTAGCTACGTCCAAGAAATTTAACTTTAAATTTAAACTTTCTTCTAAATTAGAATAGACCGGTACATTGGGCAAAGATTGTTTAAAGATGTTTTGCCTATCGATCGCGGGATCAATGCCGGCACAAATTTTAAAATTTTTACTTTGTTTCCAGGCGGGCAGATGTCCATTGATCGCCACGTGGCCAAGCCCTACCAGAGCCCCTTGGATCATAATTTAACGATAAAGATTCTCTTTTAGAATATGGGTAAAGACTTCTTCAAAGATATCGGCGGCTTGCAGCGCTTCCTTTTCGGGAATATTGAGCGGAGGAATAATGCGGATGGCGTGCGCATAGGCCATAGAAAGAAGTCCTCGTTTTAGACATTCATGGAAAATCTTGGCGCAGACCGCTTGCGAGAGCGGTTCTTTAGAATTTTTATCTTTTACGAGTTCCACCCCTATCATGAGACCGCGGCCGCGCACTTCGCCCACAAAAGGAAATTTCTCTTCCAAAGTTTTAAATCGTTCCAAGAGTTTTTTGCCGACGCGGGCGGAATTTTCTACCACTTTTTCTTTCAGAATAACTTCAATGGTGGCCAAACCGGCACTGGCGGCTAAAGGGTTTCCTCCATAGCTGGAAGAACTGCCCGACGGGTTGGAGTAGGGGGGAGTGGAAGAATGTTCTTTAGAGGCGACTACGCCGCTTAAAGGGAACCCGCCGCCCATCCCTTTTCCGATAGTTAAAATATCCGGGGAAAGATT
>JAHFCA010000025.1 GCA_023249715.1 Elusimicrobiota bacterium | reverse complement strand
TTTTAAATCGTATATTGACGAAAGTTGTATGCACGAATGTGTTTTTGTGGGTATAGAATCTGGAAATAATGTAAAAACTTTAGATATTGCCAAACGCTTGCTAGACTATGGCTTCTATGCCCCTACCGTTTATTTCCCCTTAATTGTTCCCGAAGCGATGATGATAGAACCCACAGAAACGGAGTCGAAGAAGACTTTAGAAGAATTTGTGTCTGCTATGAAATTGATCGCCAAGGAAGCTCAAACGGATCCTTCCATTTTAAAATCTGCTCCTTTAACCACTCCCGTTCGCAGATTAGACGAAGTCGCTGCCGCTCGAACTCCCAATTTACGCTGGAGAAAACAGTGAACCATGCTTGGCGTTGGCTTGAATTTTCTACGGGAATTGGGCGGGAGGTTATGGATAAAGATAGGCTTCTTTTTCAAGCGGTTAAGAACAGTTCCGAAAATCCCTATTTAAGATTTTACAGCTGGGACACTCCCACCCTATCCTATGGCCGTACTCAAGGAATGGATATTCAAACTCAAACTGATTTTTTAGCGAAGGGTTGGAATATTGCGCGGCGCCCTACGGGCGGGGGGCGGGTGCTGCACCAACGGGACCTTTGTTTTACTGTAGCTTGGAGAAAAGAAAATTCGGAACTTCCTTGGAAAGTAATGGACTCCTATTGCGCCATTCATACCTGGTTAAAAAATTCTTTAGAAACGGTGGGTTATACTTTAGAATCTTGCCCAGACGCAAAATCTTCTAACCCGGAAAGCTGGTGTTTTCAAAGTCCAGTGGCGCATGACATTCTAAAAGAGGGACAAAAAATTATTGGAGGAGCTCAGTGGCGGGAAGGGAGCGCCGCTCTGCACCAAGGTTCCATCCAATTGGAAAAATTAGTGTCTGTCACTCCTGTCTCATCTCTCATATCAATTTTAAAAACTACATTTCAATCCACGTTTAAGGTTCAGTTTTATGAGGAAGCATTATGCTCATCCAACAATTAATTAACGGAGTAACGCTCGGTTCTATTTATGCCTTAATTTCGTTAGGCTATACATTAGTCTATGGAATTTTAATGATGATTAACTTTGCTCATTCCGAAATTTTTATGGTGGGCGCTTTTATTTCTTTGGGAGTGCTCCAGATTCATGCTATTCAAGGAACTCCTCTGGTGGTACAGCTGCTTTTGGCCATCACTTGCGCTATGTTGGGGAGCGGCGTTCTGGGGTTTATAATTGAAAGGGTCGCCTATAAGCCTTTAAGGGTCGCTTCTCGATTGGCTCCTCTTATTTCAGCGATTGGCGTTTCTATCTTTCTTCAAAATTTTATTTTTTTGTTTGTTTCCAATCAATCGGAGCCATTTCCCCTTATTTTCCCTATCCGCCAATTTAAACTTGGAAATTGCGAGGTAAACAGCCTTCAAATTTTTATTCTCCTTGTCTCTCTGCTTTTAATGGTGGGACTCCAGTATTTTATTAAGAAAACTACTATGGGAAAAGCCATTCGGGCTACTGCCAGCGACAGGGAAACGGCAGAACTGCAAGGCATTAATACCAATGGAATTATTTCCCTTATCTTTCTTATCGGAGGGGCTCTTGGCGGAGCGGCAGGCCTGTTGAATGGAATGTATTATGGTTCTATTAAATATAATATGGGATTCTTGGTAGGCATTAAAGCGTTTACCGCGGCCGTCTTAGGAGGCATTGGAAATATTACGGGAGCGGTGGTCGGCGGTCTTTGTATTGGAATATTGGAATCCTTGGGGGCCGGTTTAATTCCAGGGGGCTCCGAATGGAAAGACATTTTCGCTTTCGCTATCCTTATCCTCGTCTTACTTTTCCGTCCTCAAGGACTCCTCGGCGACCGCCTTCCGGATAAGCTGTAAGAAATTAGGGCGTCTTGCGCAATCTAAAATGTAACCATGGGGAGTGCTTTTTCGCCAAAACGGAAAGAAGTGCCGGTCTCATTCTCTGTTGAAACTCCAGAGATGGCAAAGAGTATGATCGAGAGTAAAGGGCTGTCTGTTCCCTTTGTATTAACGCTCCGGCCTAAGTTATGGAAGAATTACCCCTACCCCACACTAGCATTGGGCAAGCTGATTGGCGGGCTAGTAAACGGATTTGAAATGAAAATAGACGGGGAGTTTAAGGAAACTTTATCGACACTGCTTCAGGAAACGGAGGGTATACGCCCGGAAAATCTCATTGAAAGAAATGGGGAATTAATCCTTAGAAAAATGACTCTCCAGACAGACGCCCTAGAAAACCCATGGGAGTATCAGTCCTTTAGGATTGTGAATGAGAGCGCGTAATTGCGCTCATATTGAGCGCAAGCGAGAGGTGGAAAGTGGTAATCCTTATTTCTTAATAATCAGCAGATAAATTTCTCCGGGGTACCAGAGGTTTTCTGCCATTTTTTTCGCTTCGGGTCCTTTTCCAGAGAAGAAATCAATTCGATGCGGTCCTTTAATGGCTCCCCCTTCATCTTGGTTAAAAACGAATCGCCGCATCTCTTCCGCGCCGATTTTATTTCCATCTTTGTCGAATATTGGTTTCAGGGTATGAATCCAGGCCATAGCGCCTGGCGGGTAATATTTGGGGTCGGAGGCAATAGAGCGGCCCGCCGTTAAAGGAACGGAGAGAGAGCCTCGAATAGGAACGGTATCTGAAACTATTTCAAAAAAGACATAACGCGGATTAATATTTAGAAAAGACTGCCTTTTTTCTTCACTCATTTGGGTTAGAGCATCGATCATCTTTTGGCGGCTAAAATTTTCTTTTGTCAAAATTCCTTTTTGAATTAAGTTAAGACCCACCGAGCGGTACGGATGGCCGTTATCCCCTGTGTAGCGAATGTGATAGGTTTTCCCCTCGGGGGTAACAATCCAGCCTGAACCTTGAATTTGTAAGAACAAAATTTCTAAAGGGTCTTTTGCCCAGGCAATTTCTAGGCCCCTCCCTTTTAGATTTTGGTAAGAATCTATCTCTTCTCGGGTATAGTAGGGTTGAAGCTCTCTCCCCACCACTTTCCCGACCACTCTTTCCCCTCTTTTTTTAGGATCGAATTTTTCCAAAGGCGCGTCGATTAATTCCGGAGGTCTACCATACAGGGGATAGCGAAATTCTTCGGTAGGAACCAAGGATGCGCTTAACCCGTACTCATAATAGGATGAAAAAGTCACTCCATTCTTGGGCCCCACGGTATCGGCTCTATATAGATAAAAGTTCTTTTTAATAAATTGGGCCAACTTTTTTTTAGAACGTTTCTTTTTTAAAAATTTTTTCAATTGGAGCAAACTTTCTTGAACTTCTTTTTTACCATAAGACTCTTTTCCAAAATAAAAAGGGGACTCCGGGGGCGCTGCTTCTAAATAAGCCAAACTCTCTGTTAAAGCTTTTTTAAGACTTTCCATATCTCCGGAATCTTCTAAAGAAGGAACCTCCAAACCTTCTACTTTTATTAAAGTTCCCGTCTCGTTATTTTGCGCCAAAAGATCCGAAAAATTCGGGAATAAAAAATAAAAAATGAGAAGGAGAACGGATTTTTTTAGAATTTGACTCTTTGGGGCTAAAATGTTAATTTTATGTACCATGTTAAAAGCGGTGAACTTATATTCTTTAGTCGCATTAGGATCTCAGTTTGTTGTCGTTTTAGAAGAGCTGGATGGCCCGCGTTTAATTCCCATTTGGATCGGGGCCGCGGAAGGAAATTCCATTGCCATGCATTTAAACCGCATCCGTCTTCCCCGCCCAATGACGCATGACCTCATGGTGCAACTGATTCAAAAATTGGAAGCGAAGGTAACCAAAGTAGTCATTACCGAGCTTAAAGAAAGCACCTTTTATGCCACTATTTTTGTAGAAAAAAATTCTCATTTAGAACAAATTGATGCGCGGCCTTCCGACTCCATTGCCCTGGCTTTAAGGTGTTCCGCTCCGTTGTTTGTGGAAGAATCTGTTTTTGACAAATGTGAGCCTCTTTTAAAACCGATTTCTAAAGATGAACTCAATGAGTTCAAGCGCAAATTAGAGGATTTAAAGCCAGAAGATATCTACCGCGACATACAAAAAAGCCCGCCCAAACCTCCGCCTGAAGAACCTCCTAAAACCGCTTAAGCCTTACCCAAGAACCGACATTGGATTGTGGAATTCGACGAAAAATATGCGTCATCTTTATCCGCAAAAAGGTTCGACCGTACTGTTTAAGTACGCTCTCACCTTTTTGCGCCAAAATCTGACCCATATTTTTCGTCTCGGTTCTCACAACCAATGTCGGTTCTTGGGTATTAGGGTTTTATTGTACTAACTCGAATTCTTAATTCCAACTATATTGGGTAAGAAGTTGGATTTTTTCTCTGTGAGAATCTTCATCACTGGAACCATATTCCCCGATCACTTCCCAAGAATGGTTCCTCTTAAGTTCTAATCGGATAAATTGGGTGTGGGTGTCATAGGGTTTTTTTCTTATGACTTTAAAACCGCCTGAAAGACTCAAGAGCGGCGTCAAACATATTTTGAGCGATTGCGATAAACTTAAAGACTCTTCCCTTCTATTATCTTTGGGAAACCAATCGAGCAGGCTTACAGTGATGAGGGCGGGGTGGAACGTATTCTGGTAATAGAGTGTCCATTTTGAATCTCCCGAGGGGTTAAAGTTTAAGGAGAGTTTTAGAGTTTGAGTGGAAAGGAACTCCCGCTCTAGATCTGTCCGCAAAAATGGATGGGAGGAGTGGTGATAACTCATTTGGCATCGTAATAGTTCCGCAAAGGTTTGTTGGTATCGGATTTCCCAATAATTTCCCACCGCATAGGGCCGTAGCGTCCAGTGCGAAAATTCTTTGCTTTCCTTTTTATAAGAAAAAGAGAGCGAGGAATAATTCCGGAAAATAAATTTAGATTCTAAATCAATAAGCGTGGGAGACAAAATTAAAATTTTGGATCTAAAATTTTCCTTTAATACGGCATATTCCAATCCCAAAACATTTTTATTCGGCGAAGAGTAGTAACTGATAAGTTTTAAATGCTTAAATTTAAAATCTAGCTTCAGCGCGGTAGCGGAGTCTCTATCTTTATGGGGCAGAGGGCGCAAATGTTCCATTACGCAGATAACGCGCTCTTTAAATATTTGCCTCCATTTCAATTGGTCCCAGGAGCGCTCAGTCTCATTTTGAGAAACCACTCTATATTGAAAATAATTTTCTTCCCCCCTTACCCTAGAACATATAAAGAGGAGAGAGATAAAAATCAAAACAAAAATTATTTTTTGCTCCAATAAAAATTTAAGACAAATTTATGAAAACTTGGCAAGGAAGCGGTTTGTGTAAAACTGTATTGGATTCCCACATTGCGTTCTCTTACGCTAAATCCGCCCATAAATTGAGAGGGTCTATCGCGATAGCTGGCATCGATATAAAAAGAGGGGTGAATGGGAAAAGAGAAGAGCGCGGATAGTTGAATGGGCGCTTTGTCCATTCGGGAAACCCCCAATGAAAGACTGCATTTTGAAAACAAATCCCAGCGCATTCCGGATGAAAATCCCGACGGCAAAACTTCTTTCCCCAAGGTGGTTTTGTTTATATTCCAGAGCAGGGTCGAAAATTTTAAACTCTCTGTTAAGGGGATTTCAAGAGCGGTATCTATTTGAACCGCTTTATCCTCGCCATAATCTTCTATGGTTAAGATAAGATAATTTAGATTGACCCCCAGATAAATATCCTCTTGGAATTTAAAGCCGTGTGAGAGGGCTATTTTTCTTTCTTTATAAATAGAATTTCCCAATTGCGTGGAGTTTAAAGCGCTCACGCCAAAGCGGTGGGGCAGAGTAAACCGCACCCCGAAGTAAGCGAGCTCTTTTAAAGAATAGATTTGGCTGTAAAAGTTAGAGAGCAGAATTTCTTTATTCGGAACTAACCTGGCGGGATTTAAATCGCTCTCTATAAAATTGAAAGCGGCAAGACGATGGGGCAGGGCTATTGTGAGAAAAATAAAACTAAAAAATATTTTCAAAGTTTTCGCGCTATACAGACAGGTTTTAATTCCTTTTTTATTTCGCTGTTTTCTTGATTTAGAATTTGAACCAGATACATTCCCACCTCTGCTATTGTGCCGTCATTATCTTTGCCGTCCCAAGAGAGGACGTGTATGCCGTCAGAGGGAACAGCCGTTTCTTCTAAAAGGGTTCGAATTAAGTTTCCTTGCAGGTTGAAGATTGCTAGTGATACAGTGGTTTGAGCTAAAACTTTGTAACTGATGAGCGCTTCTCGATAAGGGCCGTCCCAAGGAGAAAAGGGCGATTGAAAGATTTCCAATAGAGAATCTTTAGGGACTATGGATTTGGAATATCCCTCTCCGGGAGAAATATTTCCCAACTGCCAATCCTGGGCGGTAGAAGGAAAGAATTGGAGCGGCATTCCATTGGGCCCCAGTTTGCGGGAGAAGGATTGAGTGGTTTTATTATTCCATGGAATGGACCCTGCCTGAAAGCAAGAGGTTTGCCCTAAATTACAAACCGGAAACCAAATACCGCTGGAAACAGATTGAACATAAGGTTCCTGGAGCGCTTTAGGATAGGGGTCCAAAGTGACAGCCCAACTCACAAAATCGATTATTTTTCCATTTGCGGATTTAAGGGTAAGGCTATTACACGCTCCACCGGTAAGTCCGGGAGAACTTTCTTCGGAATAGAGGTCCACGACGCCGTCTTGGTTTAAATCCCCCGCCCAATCCGAATCATCCACATTGTTTTCTGATATTTTTGCGCTGGTATGCAGGAGGATATAAGAAGCGAAGGGGCCGAAGTTGAGGGTGACATTCGGAAAAGTTTTTATAACCTTGGACCCTTCTAATAATTGGTAGCGGGATAGATTAACTTTTTCGGAACTAAAGAGTTCCACAAAGTCCCCATTAGGAATAGAAGGAGCCACTTCGGTAAGAAGAACTTCTCCCGGGAGCATCCTGGGAATAAACAAAAAACAAAAAAAGAGTAGGCGCTTCGCCATACTCTTAATTTACTTTAAGCTTGGGAGGGCTACAACGGGTAAATTTGGTCTATCTCTGAGGGAAAACTAACCCGAATAATTCAGTTGGATTACGGAATTCGATGAAAAATATAGTTATTTTTTCTTCACAAAAAAGTTCGCGAATAGTTTCAACTATTCTCTCACTTTTTTGTTTCGAAAAAATAACCATCTTTTTCATCTCGGTTCACATAACCAACTGAATTATTCGGGCTAACCGTGTTCCGAAACTTGCACGTCGCTGCGAACGGGCATGGAAATAGAGATGGTTTCTAAAAGTCCAGCGAGCAAGATACCTAAATGGTACATTCCCCATTGGTCGGGAACTTTTTTATAACCATAGAAAAAACTGCCAACGGTAATAGAAAGCGCATAGACAAAAACAGAACCGCTTAAGATGCAGAGTTTCTTGGGCATATTGTCATAAATTTGTTTTTTCGCTTTAGGATAGGTGATCCCATGGTATAAAACCACACTGGCGGCCGCGAGCAATAAAATCCCCGGGTTAAAGATGCGGATAGTGAAAAGAATTTTGATAAACGGCTCAATATTTTCATTGCCGCTTTTAAACCACAAGCCGTCATAAGCTGTTAACATTCCGAATTTTACAATCTCTTCGGAACCTCCCACCGCTTTTACATTCGCCCAGCAGAAAAGGACGCTTAAAAGGAATCCCATAAAAAAGAGGGAGTTAATCCAGAGTCGGTTTATTTTTTCTGTTCCAAGGCAAAGGGTCATTAAAGCAATAAAAGAGGCGGGCCCAAAAATAGCGATGAGCAAAAACTCTCTCACGCAGGAAAGTATCAGGGGCCAGGGATGAGGGCCGGCTAAGACTTGGAGGGGGCGCAAAATAAGATAGAACCCAAACATGAGGAATCCCCAAAAGGCGTATTTGTAGGCTTGTTCGCTCGCTACAAGGGAACGGAGCGGCATAATTTGTTTAACAAACTTGGCTAAGGCGAAGAAGGTAATCCCCGCTAAGGTCGGTAAGACGATATGCATAAAAATTTTTGCGAGTTCCTGAACCATATCCTGCATCATAAGCGCATATGATAGCAATTTTTAAATTAACCTACACCCAATTTTGAACGGATAAAATTTTGACTTGCTTAAATTCCTTAATATTATTAGTGGAGAGAGTCGCCCCTAAGCCGTATTCAGAGCGCTCCTCTAAAAACATACCATAAACCAGCCCGGTTCGTCTCAAACTTTTTGTAAAAATTTTTATGATTAACAAAGTTAATATATTCGGATATAATTCTCTTATGAGTAAAATAATCCGAAGGCATTTTCAGCTTAAACTTCCTCCGCATCAATCCGCCTTCCTATGGGGGCCGCGTCGCGTGGGAAAGAGCTTTTGGATTCGGAATCATCTGCCAGAGGCTAAGGTGATAGATTTGCTTCTTTCGGACACATTTGCGGAATATGCTTCCATGCCATCTTTGCTGCGAGAACGTTTTCAGGAACATAAAGGGACAATCGTGATAGATGAGGTTCAAAAAATTCCTTCCTTGCTGGATGAAGTCCATTGGCTCATAGAGAATAAAAAAATTCCATTTCTCTTAACTGTGTCTAGTGCTCAAAAATTACGCCGGGGTCATGCCAATCTTTTGGCTGGGCGAGCATGGACAAGAACCATGACACCCTTAAGTTATTTTGAGGTGGAAGGATTTGATCTGGAAAGGGTTATGACTTCAGGACTTCTTCCTCCGCACTTTCTTTCACCAAGTCCCCTAGAAGATCTGAGAGCTTACGTCTCCGATTATCTCAAAGAAGAGATTGTCGCTGAGGCAACAATTCAAAATCTTCCTTCATTTGCGGAATTTTTGCGAGTGGCCGCACTCTCTTCTAGTGAACTGCTCAATTACACTAACATTGCCCGGGAAGTTGGGATATCGCAAAAAATAGTGCGGTCCTATTTTAATATTCTTGAAGATACCTATTTGGGGTTTCGTATCCCGCCCTGGAAAAAGTCCAAGAATCGCAGGATGATTCTCACAGAAAAGTTTTATCTTTTTGACGTTGGAATAGCAAATTACTTGGCTCGGCGCCAAGCGCGTTTGGGAAGTTTTGAATTTGGCAAGTCTTTTGAGCATTTTATTTTAATGGAGCTCAAGGCGTATCAGGCGTATCGGAATCCAGATTTACCCATCGCTTATTGGAGAACGAGCACCGGTCAGGAGGTGGATTTCATTTTAGGAGAAAAAGATCTCGCCATTGAAATCAAAGGGACATCTCGGGTTCATATAGAAACCCTCCGCCCTCTTTTGGCGCTGCTTGAAGATGGTCCAATTAAAAAATGTATTGTGGTCTCTTTAGATAAAGAGGTTCGTTTTATTCATCCCAAAATTCAGCTGCTCCCCTGGACTATTTTTCTTGAAAAACTTTTTGCCAATGAATTTATTGGCTGAGCTATTTGGGTTAACCTACACCCAATTTTGAACGGATAACCTCGCACTTCTTTTCCTACGATCATTCCAATTCTGCTTTCCGCAGTAACAACTACGTCGGCTTCCACAACAATCATTTGCTTTCGGGGCTGATTCCTATACGCCTACATCCACGCTGTCTACGCTTTGCATCTCACGTTACCGTGAGACCCACAAGACTCGCTCCTTATCTTCTTGCTTTCCTCCTACCTAGATTTATCGTACGCATTCTATTCTCTTTTTCCTGCGCATTCTGAGTACGCGTAATATATACTCCTTTCATCCCTGGCGCAATGTTACAAAAAAGTTACAAAAAGTTTGAGACTCCAAAGAAGCTTTTCTACTACAATTTAGATATATAGGAACGCATACTGCATCCTGTGTATTGATTATGAATTTGCGGAACTCAAATAAAATTAACTTCTTTAAGCGGTGCGCTGCCCTAATTATGGCGGGCGCTTTGCTTATTTCTATTATTCTTCCCCCCTTTGCTCAAGCCAACGACCAAGTATATCAAATACAATCCTGATCTCTCTTCCAATCCCCCTGGTTACATTTTAGATTGCGCAAGACGAGGACTTGAATATTTTGACAATTACATATAAAATAGTAACACTATATGAAACAATCATTTCAAATAGTTCTACGTTCTTTTTGGATTCAGAGGATTGAATCGGCATGGAAGCGGCGCTCTGTTATTTGGCTTTCCGGGGTTAGGCGAGCGGGCAAGACACTGTTGACTCGCTCATTGCCAAATATTGAATATTTTGACTGTGAACTTCCGGGGTTGCGCCGTCAAATGGAGGACTCGGAGCGCTTTCTTAAAGATCATGCTAAAGCAGGCCGCCTGGCCATAGATGAAATCCATTTGTTGGATAATCCCTCACAGCTCTTGAAAATTGCGGCGGACTATTTTCCCCAGCTCAAAATCATCGCTACTGGTTCTTCTACTCTGGCGGCTACAACAAAATTTCGAGATACTTTAACCGACCGCAAAGAGACGATCAACCTTGTCCCAATGATCCATCAAGATTTAAAGGATTTTGGAAAGACAAACCTCCGGAATCGCCTTTACCATGGAGGATTACCGCCCTTCTTTCTCTTCGATGAATTTCCCGCTAAAGGTTTTGAAGAGTGGTTGAGCGATTATTGGGCGAAGGATATTCAAGAGCTCTTTCGCTTGCAGAACCGTCATTCTTTCCTAAAATTCGCGGGTCTCATGTTTGCTCAGAGCGGAGGCATCTTTGAAGCAAATAGGTTCGCTGGTCCTTGTGGAGTTAGTCACGTAACCATTGGCAATTATCTGCAGGTTTTAGAAGAAACGTATATTGTGCAGGTGCTTCGTCCTTATAATACCAGACGCTCATCAGAGATCATTTCGGCGCCAAAAGTTTATGGATTTGACACTGGATTTGTCTGCTCCTATAAAGGTTGGAGCCCCTTGCGACCAGACGACTTAGGACTTCTCTGGGAACATTTCGTTCTAAATGAAATCCAGGGAAACCTGCAAATGCGAGCGTTATCTTATTGGCGAGATAAACGGGGGCATGAGATAGACTTGATTATTCCCAGACATGGAAAATCCCCCATCGCGATTGAATGCAAATGGTCCGACAGGGATTTCGACCCGTCCAATCTAATTGTTTTTCGACGTCAATATCCTAAAGGAGCTAATTTCGTAGTCTGTGAGAACGTAGAAAAGGACTACACCGGCCACAAAGCCGATATTGAATGGCGTTTTGTTAGCCTGACTTCTTTGATCTCCAATTTAACAAAATCCTAATCTGGAAACAGGGGAAACAGGGACAGCGCCCTATTTTTCTTGAAAAACTTTTTGCCAATGAATTTATTGGCTGAGCTATTTGGGTTAACCTACACCCAATTTTGAACGGATAAAATTTTGACTTGCTTAAATTCCTTAATATTATTAGTAACGAGAGTCGCCCCTAAGGCAATCGCATGAGCGGCAATGAGCATATCCATAGCCCCAATCATTTTTCCAGAGATTTTAAGGTGATGGCGCACGACGCCATAACTTTTTGCTGCACCATCATCGAAAGGTAAAATATCCAAAGGAGCTAGAAATTCTGTTAGCGCCCACCGGTTTTGATCTGGCCTCTGACTATTTTCAACCCCATATTCCAGATCAGCCAATGAAATTGAAGAGAGACACACCTCCGATAGGCGTAAAGACTGCAAACGCTGGATCACTTGAGGCGGTTTTTGTTTGATGAGGGTGATGCAAATATTCGTATCGAGCATATATCTCATCTCAATCGTTCCCTATTCTCAAGTTTTGGTTGACTTCTTTTAGACATAAAATCCTGAGAAAACCTATCTAAACTTTTTACCAATGAATCCCATGGCGCTTTCTTGGGTAGCAATATAATCATCTGGTCTAGTTTTCGCACATAGACATCTTTTCCAAACATCCGGTACTCTTTTGGAAGGCGAACAGCCTGACTGCGTCCATTGCGAAATATTTTTGCCGTATTCATAGCCACCCTCCTTATGATATATACCATAGTATATATTAAGTTTAAAAATTCGTCTATCCCTCGCATTGAGTCATGCATAATGTTACCGAAGAAATAGGCGTTAAGTCAGTTATCATGTTACCCACCGAAAGGAGGGTAACATGCCAAGCCACACATTTAAAATGGAGTATCTCAAGAAT
>JAHFCA010000137.1 GCA_023249715.1 Elusimicrobiota bacterium | reverse complement strand
AAGCAAAATTTTTTTACCATACTCGAGCAGGGTATGGTAAAAAAATTTTGCGAAGAGAAAAACCAAAAGCCAAAACCGCAGTAGGAATGACTTTATCAGAATAAACTATGTATGAGGGGAATTTAGCCAGTCTTGGGCAAGCGCGCAAAGATGCGCAAATTTAAATTTTTCCCATTCTTGGGAAAGGGCATCGTTCTTATACAAAACATTCCTAAATTTCCACACAGCAGAAATGCCGTTTAAGGCGTTTTGAAGTTCTTCCCGCCAGAGAGGATTTTTTACAAAAGCTAAAAATTCTATCATCCATAAGTAAAGATCCTGGGAAGTAATAGCGGGAATCATTTTAAGTTCGCCCGCTCGAATAAGAATTTCAGTCGCGGGATCTAAATTGAATTCGTGAAGCCTAAACAGAACCCCGGCGGGGCTTAAAAAACCATCGCTAAATTCAGCGGAAATTTCCATCTGCTGGGCCACCAAATCTACCAAGGGGGCCAAAGACTTCGCTCGAGGACGTGATTCTACGGATAAATCCATAACAGCCATAGTTTATTAGAATATCACCTTTTGAATTAGAGAGCAAGGGACAAAATTAGTATAATAGAGTTACCTCATCGGAAATAAATCCAAATTTACTAAAATTTATATTTAGTTTATGCTGATAAAGTGCTTCCGTAGCGAGGTTTTGGATTTTGGATTTTTCTCGAAGCAAAATTTTTTTACCATACTCGAGCAGGGTATGGTAAAAAAATTTTGCGAAGAGAAAAACCAAAAGCCAAAACCGCAGTAGGAATGACTTTATCAGCATAAACTATTATGGAAATATTGGACCAATTAGAACAACAGAGCGTTTACATCCTGCGCGAAGCGTTTAAACATTTTGAACGCTTATGTATGCTTTGGTCTATCGGAAAAGATTCGACTGTGCTTTTATGGCTGGCGCGCAAAGCTTTCTTTGGACACGTTCCATTTCCCTTAGTCCATATCGATACCAGTTATAAAATTCTGGAGATGATTACCTACCGGGATAAGCTGGCCATGGAATATAAACTTAACATGATCGTGGGCCAAAATACGGAAGCCCTTAAGGCGGGAACCACTTTCCCTCTCACGCAGCATCTCCCGGACGAAGATCCTAAAAAAATTAGCCGCGTCTCCTGCTGCGGCCTGCTTAAAAAAGACGCGCTAACGAATACTTTAAACGGAAATTGGCCCCGAAAAAAATTAAATCTAAAAACAGGTCACTACGAAGAGGATCCGGACAGAGAACCATATCATGGAGTGATTGTAGGCGCCCGCGCCGATGAAGAAGGGTCCCGCTCTAAAGAGCGTTACTTTTCTCCACGGGATAAAAATAACCTTTGGGATGTGGGAGATCAGCCGCCAGAATTTTGGAACCAGTTTAAAACCGATTTCGCCCCCGGCACACATGTGCGCATCCACCCGCTCTTAGACTGGACGGAACTCCATATTTGGGAATATATCAAGCGGGAAAATATCCCTACTGTTTCCCTCTATTACGACCAAGGGACAGGAACCCGCTACCGTTCCCTGGGGTGCGCCCCCTGCCAAGCGCCCATTCAAAGCGCCGCAAAAAATGTGGATCAAATTATAGAAGAGCTTAAGAGCGGTAAGTTAAAAAATATCGCGGAGCGGTCCGGCCGGCTGCAAGATGGGAAGCATGGTTTGGAAGAGCTACGACGGGAAGGATACATGTAAAAATATGGCGCGGGAGCAGATGAATATTGTCATTGTTGGCCATGTAGACCACGGAAAAAGCACCGTTGTCGGCAGGCTTTTAGCGGATACCCATTCTCTCCCTCAGGGCAAGTTAGATTCTGTTAAAAAAGAGTGCGAACGGACAGGAAAACCTTTTGAATACGCCTTTCTTTTAGACGCCCTCTCCGATGAGCAAGAACAAGGGATTACCATCGATACCGCCCGCTCTTTCTTTAAGACGGCTAAACGAGATTACATCATCATCGACGCCCCCGGCCATATTGAATTTTTAAAGAACATGATCTCGGGAGCGGCGCGCGCCGAAGCGGCTACATTAGTGATAGATGCCAATGAGGGTGTCCGGGAAAATAGCCGCCGCCATGGAACCATTCTCTCCATGTTGGGCATAAAACAAGTAATTATTACGATCAACAAAATGGATTTGGTGAAGTACAGCCAATCCCATTTTGAAAAAATAGAGAAAGAGTACAGAAAATTCTTAGCGGAAATTGGGCAGGTTCGCCCACTCTGCTTTATTCCCATCAGCGCCTTCCATGGGGATAATTTAGCTACCCGAAGCAAATCGATGCCTTGGTACAAAGGACCCACTCTTTTAGAATCTCTCGATACTTTTGAAAAAACGCCGCCCAAAAGCGATCTGGCTTTAAGACTGCCTGTGCAGGCGGTCTATAAATTTACCAACCACGGAGACGACCGCCGTATTATAGCCGGAAGAATAGAATCGGGAAGAGTGAAAGTAGGGGATAAAATTATTTTTTCTCCTTCCAATAAAAGGTGCGCGATCAAATCCATCGAAGCTTTTAACGCCCCCAAACATTTAAAGATAGAATCCGGTTGGTCTACAGGAGTCACCCTCACCGAAGAAGTTTTTGTGACCCGCGGAGAAATTTTAAGCCACGAATTGAACACCCCCAACGTCAGTACCCGTTTTCGAGCGAACCTAATATGGTTAGGCAAAAAACCTTTTGTGCCTAAACAAGAGTACAAGATTAAAATTCATACCCAATCCCAGATTGTCCGAATTCATACCATTCTTAAAGTAATGGACGGTTCCGAAACAGGAAGCGTTTTAAAGAAGAACCAAGTCGACCGGCACGATGTGGCCGAACTTATTTTAGAAACGCGCCAACCCATCGCCTTCGATTTAATTGGCGATTGCGATGCCACCGGCCGCTTTGTGATTGTAGATGGCTACGATATTGCCGGAGGCGGCATTATTACGGCTGTAGAAAAAGATGATCAAGAAGATTTTAGGGCCGAGGCGAAACTAAGAGAATTCAACTGGATTTCGGGCGGAGTGAGTTTAGAATCGCGCTCTAAACGGCTGGGACACCGGGCGGCTCTCGTAATGTTTGTAGGGAAAGCGGGAGTGGGAAAACATAAATATGCCCGCTCCATAGAAAGAGATCTGTTTGCAAAAGGAATGTCGAGTTATATGCTCGATGGAACCAACATTCTCTTAGGCATTGATGCCGATTTAGTCTGGATAGAGTCCACCCAAAGAGAATTGGTGCGCCGCTTTGCCGAAGTAGCCAGAATTCTCTTAGATACCGGCCACATTGTGGTCTCTACCACTAACGCGATTGGCCTTGCCGATTTTGCCGAGGTGCAGGCGCTTATTCCCAATTTCCCCATCTTTATCATAGACGTGGACCCTTCCAAACAAAGTATCGCCCCGTCGAATATTCAACTGACCGGCAAAGAACCGGAAATGGAAGTCACGCAAAAGATACTGGATATCCTTAAAGAAAACCAAATTCTTGAATCGTAGTGATCAAGATTTGTAGTGTAGAGACGGCCAATCCTCCTTTAACCCTCACTCAAGCAGAAGCGCTCCAATTTATCCGCGTCCATTTTAAAGTTCGGCCGGGAACTTTAAAACTTTATGAAAAAGTTTTTAATAACGAGAGCATAGAAAAACGTCACTTTAGTTTAGAGAAGGTGGAGGCGGTTTTAGAAGAGGATCTGGACAAAATCAATCGCCGCTATGAAAAAGAAGCTATTCAACTTTCTTCCCAATCCTTAAAGAAAGCATTACAACAAGCAAATGTGCGCGCTCAAGATCTCGATTTTATTGCGGTTAGCACCTGCACGGGTTATGTCTGCCCGGGAATTGCGGCGCAAATCATAGAACCCTGCGGCTTAAGAAGCGACGTGCGCTACGTGGAAGTAGTGGGCATGGGGTGCGGCAGCGCTATTCCGGCTTTGGAACAGTGCCACAATTTCTTGACGGCAAACCCGCGAGCAGTGGCCGCTTCTATTTCTACAGAAATATGTTCCGCAGCCATCTATTCCGACGATGCCCCAGACTTAGTGATTTCGAACGCGCTCTTTGCGGATGGATCCGCAGCTGTGATCTTAAAAAATTCTCCGCCCCATTCTCTGGCCGCCATCAAAAATTTCGCATCCCTAACGTATCCAAAGTGGAAAGAAGGGTTGCGCTTTACGACCAAGAATGGAAGATTGCGCAATCAACTATCTTTAGAGGTTCCCCAACAGGCGGGGCAATCTGTAAAAGAGGTGGTGGAACTCTTGTGCAAAAGAAACGAGATATCTCAAAACGACATCCGTCACTGGATTGTTCACACCGGCGGCAAAAAAGTTTTGGACGCAATTGAAAAGTCCCTTACATTATCGAATGGAGCCCTAAACGTTTCCCGGAAAATTCTAAAAAACTATGGAAACCTCTCCTCCCCCAGCGTTCTCTATGTTTTAGAAGAGGTTTTAAAATCTTCTTCCCCTAAAAAAGGAGAGTTGGGAATTATTGTTTCTTTCGGCGCCGGGTT
>JAHFCA010000136.1 GCA_023249715.1 Elusimicrobiota bacterium | reverse complement strand
ACTCCGTTATTCACGACGATACCTCCCAAAATGACAATACCCAGAAATATGGGGACACTGAGAGGGGTAAATGTTAAAAATACAGTGATGGCGACTCCAATAATTCCCAGGGGAACAGTGATCATAATTAAGAAGGGGTGGAGTAAAGATTCAAAACCGGCTGCCATAATCATATAAATTAAGGTAATAGCCAAAATGAGGGCTAAGATCAATCCTCCGAAAGATTCTTTCATTTCTTGTTTAGTTCCGCCTAAATCCACAGAATATTCTTTTAGAGATTTATAGGGAAGTAATTTTTTGTCTACTTCTTCTATCACATTGCCTAAACTTCTGCCAAAAACTTGGCCGGAAACTATGGCGGACCTTTGTTGTTCCATCCTTTGAATTTCACTGGGGCCATAACCAGAAGAGATAGCCGCCACATCTCCCAGAGGAACAATAAATCCGCTTTGGGTTCTTAACCCAATTCTTTGGATGGCGGCAGGATTATTCCGGTCCTCTTGTCTTAAGCGGACCCGAATGGGAACTTCTTTTCCTTCTTCTTTATAGACCGTGGCATCAAAGCCGCGAATGCCAATCATGGTTGCTTTTGCAATTTCCGATACAGACAGACCAAAGGCGCTGGAACGGTCTTTATCGATAGAAACTCTATTTTCAAAAGAAGGGAGCGCTAAACTTGTTTTTACTCCCTCAATGCCTGGAATTCTTTTAAGCAGGAGCTGAATTTCATCGGACAGTTCTCTTAGACGATTTAAGTTCGATCCTTTAATCATAATCATAATCGGAGCCGAAGTTCCCGTCATCGATTTCATGGAAGAGTCCTGCAGAAGATATTCTATTTTAGCTCCTTCTAGCTCCATATTTTTCATTTTTTCCTTTAATTTAAGGATGACTTCTTCGGTAGGACCCGAAGCTTTCTTTTTATCTAAGCTCACTAAACATTCCGCTTGGTTGGGGCCTAGAGCCTCTAAAGACTTCTCCTCAGAATCGGACCCCACCCGAACTAGGTAATCTTTTATCTCTTCCATTTTAGAAAGAACGCCTTCTACTTTATTCATCACTTGGTTCGTAATATCCAGTTTAGTTCCCACAGGCATAGAAATTTTTACAAAGAACTGTCCCTGGTCCACGGGCGGCATAAATATCTTTTGTTTAAAGAAAAAGATAGCCATGCTTAAAATCATTAAAATCGCAATAGATTGAAAGATAATTTTACGCTGGCCAATCGCCCACTTTAGACGATCTTGATAAAAAATGTAAAGTTTTCTTTCTCTTTCTTTGGTGAGTCCTTCATTAATCCAATCCCAATATTTTAAAAGGAAAAATTTTTTCTTAACGGGAATCTCTGGGGTAGGAGCCGCTCCTATTAAGATATCCTCATCCGCGGCCCCAATGAGTTCGTCTTCTTCTTTTGGTTCCTCTTTTTGTTTTAGGAAAGGAAGGGGGCGCGCCGTAATGCGAGGAATAAGAGTAACAGCAACGGCGAGAGCCGCAATGTTGGTGATAACAACAGCATAGAACAAATCTTTAAAGAGTTGTTGAGCGAGTCCCCGCGCAAAAAGGAGGGGGAAGAAAACCACGATGTTGGTAAACATAGAAACCACCTGTCCAATAATAATTTCGGAAGGTCCCTCTACAGAGGCTTCAACAAGATTTCCTGTTTTTCGGCGGAACTTAACAATATTGTCTAAAACCGCAATGGAGTTATCGGTAATGCTTCCGATGGCTAACGACAAACCCATTAACGCAATGACGTTGACAGTTCTGCCCATGGCGAAAAGAAATATAAAGAAGATAAGCATGGAAATAGGGAGAGAAAGAGTGACAATGAGGGCATCCTGTGCGGAGTTTAAGAAGAAGCGCAAGACCAGGAATGCGAAAAGGCCGCCCAGAAAGCCATCCATTAAAATATCCTGCAGAGATCCTTTAATAAAGTTCGATTCATCATAAACAATATCGAGTTTCATTCCTTTGGGTAAACTGTATTGCAGCTCCTGGAGAGCTCTGCGCGTTCGGGTGGCGGTTTTAAGGGTGTTGGCATCGAACTGTTTTTGTATGGCGATCGATATGTCCGTATGTCCATTTCGACGAGAGTAAGATTCCAGTTCCGCAAAGGTATCCTTTACTTCCGCAATATTGTTGAGGGCTAGCATCCTTTGGGCTCGGGGTTGGAACGCTTCGGCTCCTCTTCTTTGGTTTTGCGCTTTAAACATGAATTCGGGGCTTTCTCGAGGAGTATCCACGGCTACTACAGTCTTTCCAATTTCTGAAACGTTCTGGAATTCACCGATAGTTCGCACTAAATATTCGTAAAACCTCCCTTGGGTGGTTCCCGCAGGATAATTGACGTTGGAATTTTTTAAGGCATCCACAATTCCAGAGATAGACACATTGGAAGAAGCCATCTTTCCAGCGTCGACCTCCACTAAAATTTCTCTCTCTTGTCCACCGTTAACGATGGCGGAAGCCACTCCATCTACTTTTTGCAGTCGCTTTTTCACCACGTCGTTCGCAATGCGGGTTAATTCATGGAGGGAAAGATCTCCCGAAGCAGAAAGGATCATCATGGGTTGCGCAAAGGGATTGTATCGTTCCACAATAGGTTCCTCAGCTTCAGTAGGAAGACGGTCTTTTATGAGGTCAATTTTTTCTCTTACCGCAAGGTGGGCCAATCCAATATCCGTTCCCCAATTGAATTCTAAAATGACAATCGATACGCCTTCCCGGGAGATCGATCGTACTCTTCTTAAATTAGGAACCGTGCCTGCCTGTTCTTCTACGAGTTTGGTAATAATATTTTCTATCTCTTCCGGGGCCGCCGCGCCGTATCGCGTAACAATATGGAGTTCCGGATAGGTAACGGTTGGAAAAAGTTCTTTGGGAAGGGAAATTACGGAGATTATTCCTATGAGAACAATCGCGCTATAAATCATCACTGTGGTGACCGGCCGTTCCACGGCCAGTCGAATCAATTTCATACAGCGCTTATTATAGCCCTTAAACTTGTTTTTTTCAATTTGTTACAAAAATGTTACAAATTGTTTGAGAAAAGTTTTATCTTTTCATATATAATGATATCGTTTACAGGAGGACATTGGTGAAAAAGACTTCAATTAAGGATATCGCCGAGATTGCAAAAGTATCAACCGCAACTGTCTCCCGAGTGCTCAATAATTCTCCTCTGGTAGACGAGTTCACCAAAGAGCGCGTCATCAAAGTTATCCAACAACTCAACTATAAACCCAGTCTTATCGCTCGCAGCCTCATAAAAGGAAAGACCCATCTTCTGACTCTTATTGTTCCACCCACTCCCAATTTTTTTAGCGCTTTTTACTTTACCCAAATTATGAATGGAATTAGCGATGCTCTTACTCAATATGAATATCGCCTCATGATTTACCAACCCCATGGATACGATGCTAAGTTAGGGTATCCTCCTCAGTTAGAAGAGTTCCAAATGGACGGGCTTTTTATGATTGCGCCGCTCATGGAAGACCGATTAGTTAAACATTGTGAAACGGAAAAGATTCCCACTATTCTTATTAACGCTCGTTCTCATATTTTGGACTGGATCGATTTAAATAACCAAACCGCTTCCATTAAAGTAATAGAAACTCTGGTGGGTTTGGGCCATAAGAAGATCGCTTTTATACCAG
This sequence comes from Elusimicrobiota bacterium, assembly GCA_023249715.1. GTDB lineage: Bacteria > Elusimicrobiota > Elusimicrobia > 2-02-FULL-39-32 > 2-02-FULL-39-32 > JAHFCA01. The sequence continues at coordinate 885 of JAHFCA010000136.1, read as the reverse complement.
GGCTCATGGGGTATAACACAGTGGCTCGGTTAGAAGGGTATAAAGAGGCGCTGCAAAAACATTCCATTCGTTTTGACTCTTCCTTTATAGAGGGCGGGGATTATTCTTTGGAAAGCGGAGCTCGCGCCGCAAAAAAATTACTCGCTTTACCTAAAAAAATTACCGCCATTTATGCCGCCAACGACCTAATGGCTATAGGCGCCATTCAAGCTATTCGGGAAGCGGGGCTCTCTGTTCCGGGAGACATCTCTGTTTTTGGTTTCGACGATTCTGATGCCGCTCGATTCTCCCAACCACCTCTTTCCACCGTAAAACAACCTTTTTACAATATGGGGAAAAGAGCCGTGCAGCTTTTAGTGGAACGGGTAGAAAAACCGGAAATGCCTCCCCGTTACGAAGAAATGGAAGGTGAAGTTATCTTAAGGCAATCTACGAAAAAAATATGAAATTAAAGCAATTGCTTTTAACTTTAATATTTTTAGGGTCTTTAGTAGGATCGTCACGCGCGATTGTTCTGGAAGATTTTAATTCCACATCTACTGTCAACACAAGTTCTGTGGATAGCGGAGCCTCCGGCAGCGCTTCACAGGAAACAGGTTTGAACGGGAATGCGGTTAAATTTACTTACGATATTGGCACGGGCGGCTGGGCGCAATTTTATAAAGACTATTCATCGGTGGATTTTAGAATCGAAAATATTAACTCCCTCCGTTTTCGCTGTAAGGCGACAGGACTCGCCGCTAACCTTGAAGTAAAGCTTACGGATAATGATGGAGCCACAACGACAGCCAAAAGTGATAAATTTGATTTAAAGTTCCCACTCAATACCAACAATCAATGGGAGACAGTCACCGTTAATTTTTCCACATTTACTATTTTCCCAGA
>JAHFCA010000135.1 GCA_023249715.1 Elusimicrobiota bacterium | reverse complement strand
GCCGCGGAAGGAATTCACAACGAACCTTATGCCATTGCAAAAATTGTGGATTCCGGAGGGACAGTGCTAGAAGAAAATTTTCCGCAAAGTTCCGAAGCCATCCCCCCACAACTTAATTTTCTAATCCATCAAGCTCTCCGCAGTGTGGTAACGGAAGGGACTGGCAACGGAGCTCAATATTTAAATGTTCCAGTGGCCGGAAAAACCGGTACCAGCCAAGACCAACGAGACCTTTGGTTTGTGGGGTATAGTCCCGACCTTGTTTGCGGCATATGGATGGGGTATGACGACTTTACTGCTCTTGGGAGAAAGTTAGCTGCAGGTGGAATTTTAGTTCCGTGGTGGGCTCAATTTATGCAAGAAGCTCTGAAAGGTTCGCCGCAAAAGGAGACTCGCGTTCCCGAAGGAATCGTGTTCGAAAAAATTGATCACGATACCGGGCTTTTAGCCACTCCCCACTGTAAGCGCGTTATTCTAGAAGCCTTTATAGAAGGCACCCAACCTAAAAAATATTGTAACAGCAGCCACAAGGAAAGAAAAACCAAAAGGAAAGAAAATTAGGGTTAAGCGTGAATTCGGTAGAGATTGGCAGATTGAACATCCTCCCTTATTGTATCTAACCCTTTCATCTCTCTCAGCTCTCTACCATTCATAATTTCATAGAGATGGGCCAAAATTTTTCCGCTGGGATCTTCCACCCAACGGTTTACATCATCGGTAATAAGATCGAATTCTCTAGAAACCAGCCACCATTGAAGCTCAGAATAAATCCAGGAAACATAGAGTTTATGGCTTTGCCGCAATGGCGCATTTACGCTATCGTTCCCTAAGAAACGAATTTGTCCGGAATCGGCATAGATCAGCTGCCTCCAACCATTTTCTCCGAGCCGACTTCTTAATTCGGAGATCACCTCTTCTCTTTTTTTATTCGCCACAAAAACAATCTTTCTTTCTCCCACACCACCCGGAGTCTCTAACATATATTTTATCTGATGCATTAATAACTCTGAACGCCTTTCTCCCTCCATACCGGCCTCGAATAAGGAACTAATATCAATGATCCGCGCGGAAGATTTTAAATCGACAATCTCTTTGCGCGCGTTTATTTTACTTTGTAATGCCCATACACCCTGGGCGTAACCTTCCTGATACGCCTCACTTAACCTATCGGCCCAATCAGAATCTAGGACTATAGAACCTTCTCCAAGCAAATTATGCCCTTGAACTAATTTCCTGCTATTTTCTAACGCTTCTTCCATAGTCATACCTCGAGGGCGATTGAATAACGCTTCCAATAAGTTAGACTGGACCGGCGGCAATACATCCACGCCAAATTCACCGCTAAAAAGACTCTCTAAAAATTTATTCGCCCCTAAACCAATTCCATTTTGATTATTTAACGCGTCTAATACGCCATATATCCACAGTAAAGAGCGAGCTTCTTCTTTTTCATCTATATAGGGAAACTGGCGCAGCTTTTTTTCTATACCCTTCTGAAATTCTCGCGGCGTTACTTTTTCTTTATTTAATAAATCGGTGATTCCAAAGACAATTGGAATGGAAAAAGTCGCTTCTGGATGAAGATAAGAAAGAACCGCCAGGAACAATAAAAATAATCCTATCTTAGTTTCCTTGGAGAGTGCCCAAAAAAATTCTCCTAATTTGTCTATCCAACGACGCAGTGGAGTTTGGCCTTCTATTTCTTCCCTATATTCAAATTTCCACTCCACATCCCTTTCCAACTCATCCGCTTCCTTATCTCTTCCTACTTCCTTAAACTTTGCGTAGAGATCCGCATAGAGGTTAAGCGCCCGATCAAATTCTTCTGCGGAAACCGGCCTTATCTTTATAATAAATTCACGGGCAGAATTCAGAACCCATGCTTTAAGAAGCGCTTCTACGATTCCATATCCCACATCGAACCTCAATTTTTTTGGAATCTCATGAATTTTAGACTCATAATATTCCAGAGCCCACTCTTCATCCCCTTCTGCAATAGTCCTAATTATTGTTTGTAAAATATCTTGGACGCGCGCTTTTACTTTCTCTTTAGAGTTTAGATGAGAACTTATCCTCGCAACCAATCCAATGGCAAGAAAACTAAGGATGATATAGAACGCAAAAAGTCCTAACCCATTGAGAACATCTCGAGCTCCCACCAAAATTGGGCTTACCTCAAAGAAATCGGCCGCAAAAGCAGGTGACGCCCAAAAAATTACAGCGATACTCATCAGGATTAAACCAATCAGTTTTATCCAAATAGAAAGTGTAAATTTATAGAAGGGTGCAACATTTTTTCCCTCAGAGATTGACCTAATTTGTTTCTTGACTGTCCCGAGTTCTTGTGTTAAAGTTAAATATATGGAAGAAAGAATTTTTTGGACGCCTAAAAGAAGAGATGTATTTTCTACGATTTGGGCAAATTTTTCTGTTCTTTGCCTATCCTCTGGATTTATGAGCGATGCTTTTATTTCACTTAAGTTAACTACTAAATCTTTTATAATTGTAGCGGGCGCGCTTTCTATGGCAATGGCATTATTAACTTCGCCGCCTAAAGGAGAATAAAAATAATATGGTAATTGGAACAGCAATTTTGGCAATGATGGCAATTTCGTTAGCTTGGATAAAGTGGGAAGAGCGCTCTCATAAGAAGAAATCCGCCCCGCCTCGATAGACAATTTTTCTTGCGCTAAAACACTGGCATCTAATTGAAAACCCTGTAATGGCATTTGCTTAAACCCATCTAGAATCCATATTTTATATCCATGCCAACCTATTGGCTGTGTTGAATTGTTTCCAACTTTTTTCATGCCCAATAAAGCTGAAAAAATAAGAGAAGGACCCAGTAACCCGGAATCGTTAAGCGCAAATGTTAATCCAGATAATTGTAGAGGAAAAATAAAGGAACCAGTAAAAATTAAGGCTATTAAGCCCAACCAAACAAATAGTGTAGATTTGTAAAGCAAAGCCGCGCTAGGGCTAGCCATGGAAAGGAAGAGCAGAATTGTGGGCAGTAGGCTCGTACCAAAAGGAGGGGAGCGTTGCGATCGTTCTCGGTAAGGGAAGAGAGTTTTTTCTATTTGAAGGTCTGCCCAATTGGCAAAACCGAGCGCCAGAGCTAATTTATTATTAGCTTCCAAATTTCCCACTTGCTCCAAGAGACCCGCCACCTCAAACTTGCTTTTTTCCGTAAGGGCTTTTAACGGAATGGGAGTAAAGGTATCTATTTCTGCAATTCCTTGACTTTCCCGCTTCATTAAAGGGGAATATAGTCCACCGTAGAAAAGTAATTTTTTTAAATCGAACTCTAAAACTATGGCCTTCCCATCCTGTTCTTTTTTTGCCTTCGCATGCGCCGTAGAACTGGCATATCCAAAATCATCCGTAAAATAGTTGCTTAAGCTACGCTTATGCCCTCCAACACTTTGGTTATAATCCAGTTTTCCATCAGAATTAAAAACAATTCTTTGCACGGTTTTTAGACTGGTGCCGTGATACGCCGTATTCCAGATTTTGGAGATATTAAAATCGACAAAAAACTTAATCGCCTCCATTAACTCTTTGCCGCTCCATGTTTCCATCTTCATCCGTAAAAGCTTGCTAAAAGTGTTGTCTCTATCGTTTAACCAGAGAAATTCAGATATTCTTAAGGCCTGCAGCGTCGCGAGGGAATATGATTTAAATTCCTCCTTTAATTTCTCTTCTATATTTATAAAGAGATCCTTTATTTCGTTAAGAGATAAACCCTTTCCATTCTTCTGTTGTCGCGGCCAAGTTAAAGAAAAAACTCTTTTAGCCCCCGCTGGCGTTATCCAAAACTTAAGATTTCTGTTCTCTGCTTCTAATGCCACCTCACTATATTCTTCTTTAACATCTACGATGACCCCCGCGGCATAATTAAGAAACCAAATCTTTGTTCCCACCGCGAAATGGTCGGGATTACTTTTAATTTGATTGGCTACGGAAATACCCTTCGACATCTTCGCTCTATAAGGCGATAAAGCCATTACAAGCTCCTTTGGGTAGATCGCTGAATCTTTAAATTCGTTAAAATAATCTCTTACAAATTCCGCAATTACTTCCACTTCATCCTCTAATTTTAGACCGCCAAAAAATCTGGCTAATAAAATAAATTTTTCAACTCCTTGGGTGGATAGATTTAATTTTTTAAACTCATCTTCCTCAAGAATTTTAGGCAAATTCCCGATCTTTCTGAAATCTGCCGCCTTCACCAAGAGCGCGAAAATATCCCCCACACGCTTCGCAAATGGAGTTATTTCTATCGCTGTTCTCTTGCGCCGACCGGTGGAAAGCGGTAAAAATGGTAAAAATCCGTTGGGCATCGGGAACAGCGCTAAGGGATCATCGCTGAACCCCTCTTCGTCTTCCCCATCCTCTTTTTGTTCCTTAGGTAAATAACGAATTGACGCGCTCTTTAAAGACGAAGTTTTTCGATTTCCCGCAGCGCCAACATACACTTGCCGATACCCTAGGGAGACCCCTTCATCTCCAAGGTGTGAACTCTGAATGATAATTCCATTACTAGAA
>JAHFCA010000024.1 GCA_023249715.1 Elusimicrobiota bacterium | reverse complement strand
GTGGAATGCAGGGAAGTTATTGAATTTTCGAATCCGACCATTGAAAGGCTTCAGGACCAAATTACGCATCAGTTTGAATTTAAACCGCTTTGGCACCGGCACGAAATTTTTGGCCGCTGCAAGCGTTGCCAAAAACAAAAAAACGGGAAATCTAAATAATGATATCGAGTATCAACTCATTCCGATTTATAAGGATACAGAACCTATGAGTTCAGATCCATCTTTGGCTAAAGAAGTATTCTCTCTTCTTTGCCACAACCACAAGGAAGGAACAGCGTCATGAAAAAGTATATCTTAGGATTGGGACTCCTTTGTTTAATCCCCAGCATCAGTTGGGGGCAAGGAGAAGAGGAAAAGTTGGCAGATAAACGTGGGGAGACTGCCGGCCCCGTTCACCAGGGGCTTTATACAAAGCCTGTCTGGAGAAAAATGGGAAAGGGAACATATGTGGGCGGCTATGGAGACTTTGAATATCGAAACCGGCAGAATGGAAAACATAAGTTCGACGTCATTCGCGTGGTTCCGTTTATTTATTCCGAAATCGCGCAGGGGCTCCGTTTTGCCACTGAAATTGAGTTTGAGCATGGAGGCGTTAACGATGAAGGAGAAGTGGAGGTGGATATTGCGACCGGTAAAGGTTCCGCAGAACTATCGGGAGAATCTAAAATAGAATTTGCTGTTTTGGATTACGAAATCTTAGGTGAAAAATTAGCGTTCCGAGGAGGAATGGTGCTGGTTCCTCTAGGAAAGTTTAACCTTATCCACGATTCCCCCATTAACGATCTCAATGACCGTCCTTTGGTAGACGGCGCCATTATTCCGACCACGTTTTCCGAGTCTGGAGCCGGTTTTTTTGGAACGGTCTACCCTTTGGACCCGCTTAAATTAGAGTATCAGTTCTACGCTACGCAGGGATTCAACGGCGGCGCGGATGGAGCCAAGATTACTAAAGCAAACGGATTGAGAGGAGCCCGAAGCAGCACTTCTTCTGACAATAATGAAAATATCGGGACGGTAGGAAGAGTGGGAATCTCCCCATTTTTAGGCAGCGAAATTGGAGTCTCCGCCTATAACAGTGTCTACGATAACGCGGGACAAAACAATGTAACTATTGTCGCGCTGGATTGGGGATTTCAGTGGAAATCCTTGGAATTCTTAGGAGAATATGCCAATACTAAAATCAATAAAAATTCTCTTATTCTGGCCGCGGTTCCTTCTAAAATGGAAGGATATTTCGGGCAAATTAATTATCATTTCTTGCAGGATGTGTTGCGTAAAGATTCCACTTTTACCGGAGTGATTCGTTGGGACGATGCGAATACAGATTCCAGCGATTCTACGAATGATAAACAACGATTGACGTTGGGGCTGAACTTTAGACCCCTAGAGCAAACAGTCTTTAAGCTCGATTACCAAGTAAACTACGAAGATATGGCACGGACACGCGTGGATAACGACGCCATTATCGCCGGGTTTGCGACCTATTTCTAAACATGAAACGGATAACCCTGGCTGTGTCCTTAAACCTATTTTTAGCGGGAGTTGGAACAATCCAGGGAGTTCCAACCGAGGAAGAAAAGAATTATCCGGAATATGTGGAACAGGTTTTTCTCACAGAAGCAGGAGCGTTGAAATCTGTTTTTCCCGTGACCACTACAGTAAAAAAAGAGATTCACACGTTTACTCCAGCGGAAAAAGAGCGTATCGAGTCAAAATTAGGGTGGATTCTCAATGAGAAGGCGGTAACCGTCTATAAAGGAATAGGTTCCGACGGCAAAGCCCAAGGGTTCGCCGTCATTGCGGAAGAGATAGGGAAATTTAAACCCATTACCTTTATTGTAAAAGCAGGGATGGATGGAAAGGTAGAGAGAGTGGAAGTGATGGTCTACCGCGAAGCAGTGGGGTCCGAAGTAAGAAGGCAACGCTTTGCCCGACAATTTAGAGGAAAATCGGCCAAAGACCCTTTGAGAATCAACCGGGATATTATTAATGTAACGGGCGCCACAATGTCCGTGCAGGCCATGACAGCCGGAGTGAAAAAAGCTTTAATTATTTTAGACGAGCTCTATTTTAAAAAATGAATAAGATCCTCTGGAAAAAAATTCACAACATCTTTGGCCTTTCCAGCGCTATTTTTTTAGTCGTGCTCCTCATTACCGGAATAGCGTTAAACCATCCCCAGCTCTATCGAGAAAAAAGAATAGAAGCTTTGGCCATGGACCCGGAAAATCCCCAAAAAATTTATTCGGGAACTACAGAGGGGCTTTTTTATTCTGTGGACGGCGGAAAAAACTGGGAAGAGGTCCCCATGCTGTATCCCCCGCAAGAAGTAGTGGACATCGCTTTTTCTCCAAACAATAGTCGCGAAATTTACGTCCTAGAGAAATGGGGCAAGATTTTTAATTCTATGGACGGAGGAAAAATTTGGACGACCCTAAACCTCCCTTTTGATCCTCAAAGCGAAGGCATAGAACTAAAACAAATTTCTGTAGGGGCTGGCGGGTTAGCTCTGTTAACCTCGAATGGATGGATTTATTCCACCCAGGAAGGTAAAAACTGGGACCTTCGCCAATTTAATAAAAACAAAAGAACGCTCTCCCGGCTTATTCTAACATTGCACAATGGCTACTTTTTTGGGCCAATGTTTGTCTGGCTGTATGATTTTTCTGCCCTGGCTCTTTTTATTTTAATTGTCAGCGGATTATTTTTATGGAATATCGGAAAAAAAACGGGATAGGAATCCTATTTCTTTTTACAATTTTAACCGCTTCTAAACTGTTGCACGCCGCAACTGTTTCGAAAATGCAACTGCTCATGGGAACCGTGCTTCAGATAGAAATTGAAGCGTCTTCCTCCCCAACAGCGGAGCTTGCGGCAGAAGCTGCATTTAAAGAAGTTCAAAAATTGGAAGAACTCCTCTCCAACTACAAAGAAAGTTCTGAAATTTCTAAAATAAATCAAAAAGCGGCGTTGGAACCTATAAAAGTAAGCGAAGAAACGTTCCAATTTCTGGTACAAGCGCTCCAAATTACAAAAAAAACCAATGGAGCTTTTAATATTAGCGTGGAACCTTTAACTCAATTGTGGCAATTAAGAGAGAGAACACTAAAAAGCTGGCCCAGCGAAAAAGAAATGGAACAGACTAAAGAAAAATTAAATTATAAAAATATCTCTTTGGATTTTTTAAACAGAACAGTTCAATTTAGAGCGAAGGGAATGGGGGTGGATACCGGCGGCATTGGCAAAGGGTACGCTTTAGACAAGGCTTTAGAAAAAATTCTCAAATTTCCCGTGGATTCCGCGACCCTTAATTTTGGCGGAGAACTTATCTGTTGGTCCAAGTTCCCCTCTAGGAAAGAAGTGGCAATAAAAAATCCACTGCACCCGGAACAAATCTGGGGAAAGTTTACTCTGCAGGTCCATTCTATTCCCACCGCAGTCTCTTCTTCCGGGAATTACGAACGCTTTGTTACGTTCCAAGGGAAAAGTCTCAGCCACATCTTAAACCCAAAGACTGGAATGCCCGTAGAAAATGAAATTCGCAGCATCACCGTCGTAACCCAAAACGGCGCCGATGCCGATGCCTATTCCACCGCTTTATTTGTCATGGGTTTAGAAGAGGGAAAAAAATTTTGCAAACAAAACAAATTAGAGACAACCATTCTTTACGAAAAAGAAGGAAATTTAGAAAGCTATGTTATGTCCTACTGAGACAGGAACCGCCTCTTCAAAAATATTAGCGCTGGTTGGAAATCCCAACGTCGGCAAATCGGCGCTTTTTTCCAGGCTGACCGGAAAATACGTTACCGTATCGAACTATCCGGGAACAACCGTAGACGTCTCTAGAGGGAACTGCTGGCTCAAAGGCGCCGCAATAGAAGTTGTGGACAGTCCGGGCGTTCTTTCTATTTTTCCAAAATCGGAAGATGAAAGGGTAACCCGCGACCTCTTATTAAGAGATCGACCGGAAATAATCTTACAAGTCGCGGATACAAAAAATTTAGGGAGAAGTTTAAATCTCACCCTAGAACTCGCTGAACTTAAAATTCCCATGGTCTTAGCGCTGAATATGAGTGACGAAGCGGAACAGAAAGGAATAGAAGTGGATGCCGCGCGCCTGGCGCAAATTCTTGGGGTTCCCGTTATAGAAACGGTGGCCACAACGGGAGACGGCATAGCCGATTTAAGACGGGCTCTGTCCCAAGCAAAAATTCCAACTATTCAAACGCATTATCTATCCGAAGTATCCGATGCCTATGATCAAATTATCTCTCTTATTCCCAAGGAATTAAAGGAAACAGAAGGTCAAAATTATTCTAGGATCCTCGCTCAGACGCTGCTCTATCAAGACTATTCTATCTGGAGCTCTTTAAAACCATGGTTAGAAAAATTAGAAGAGCAAAAAGCTTTGGAACTTAAATCCATTTTAACGCGTCAATCGTCCCAATGTTCTAAAAAATTTATTCGCCCTATTAGTATTCTTGCCCTAGATTCGCGGCAGCAACAATCCAGAGAAATTGTCGCCCAGACTGTTCAGATAACAGGCATCCTTAAATCTTCCTGGGCGCAAAAATTGGGCAGAGCCGCCATGAAACCATGGCCGGGCTACCTCATCGCTTTAGGAATGCTTTATTTAATGTATCAATTCGTGGGAGTTTTTGGAGCGCAATATTTGGTAGACCTTTTTGAAAAAGGACTGTTTGGAAAAATTCTAAATCCCGCCGTTACAAAAATAGTAACCACGCTTATTCCTATAACCTTTATTCAAGAGATGCTCATTGGGCCCTATGGCCTATTCTCCATGGCGCTCACGTATGCCTTGGCCCTTATTTTCCCCATTGTGACCTGTTTCTTTTTATTCTTTGGTATTCTGGAAGACTCCGGGTATTTACCTCGGTTAGCCATTATGCTCGACCGCGTTTTTCGTCTCATGGGTCTCAATGGGAAAGCGGTGCTCCCCATGATTTTAGGCTTAGGGTGCGACACGATGGCCACTTTAACCACGCGAGTATTAGAATCGAATAAAGAGAAAATTATCGTGACCCTGCTTTTAACTTTAAGCATCCCCTGCTCGGCTCAAATTGGGGCGATGTTAGGAATGGTGGCGGGTCTTTCCTGGAAAATCATGGCGTTGTGGCTCGGGATAGTGGTGGGAACCATGCTCTTAGTGGGTTGGTTAGGGTCGAAAGTAGTCCCGGGAGTTCGTTCTCCTTTTCTAATGGAAATTCCTCCTATCCGCATTCCTCAACTGCGCAATCTCTTTAAAAAAATAAGAGCCCGCTTACTCTGGTATGTTCGGGAAGCTGTCCCGATGTTTCTTTTAGGAACTTTTATTCTATTTATCAGCGATAAAATTGGGCTTTTGGAGCTCGTTAAAAAAGCGGGAACTCCGTTAGTAGTCCATTTTCTGGGACTGCCCCAAAAGGCGACAGAATCGTTTATTATTGGATTTCTCCGTCGGGATTACGGCGCCGCCGGTTTTTTTATGCTGGCGCAAAACCAACTCTTAACCCCAGCTCAAATTGCCGTGGCCCTAACCGTCATTACGCTGTTTATGCCCTGCATTGCCCAATTCTTTGTAAGCATAAAAGAACGGGGCCTTAAAACAACGGTATCGATTGCGGCTTTTGTGCTCTCTTTTTCCCTATGCGTTGGAGGGTTGCTGAATTGGATTTTTAAAATTGGCTGGATTACTCTATAGAGGTAATTAAAATGACAACAGAAAAAAAATATCCGCTCCCAACCGAAGAACAGGAAGACTTAGAAGAATCTTTAGGAATAATTTGGCACCAAAAAGAGATTGGGAATTTAGAAATTGTGACAGTCATCCCGATTATAGAAGAAGCGGTCAGTAAAACAATTTACCCTAAGCTTTTATTGGAAAGATATATTGTTGAAGAAGAGAACACGGTAAAATTGACGCCTTCAGGAGAAAATTTAGGACGAGATATTACGCGCCGCCATCGCTTGGCAGAGAGACTTCTCTCCGATGTATTAGCGCTTTCCTCAGGATCTATCGATCCAAACGCCTGTAAATTAGAACACATTATTTCTCCGGAAGTAGCTCAATCCATTTGCACACTTCTAGGACATCCCAAACAATGCCCCCACGGCTCCCCCATTCCCAAGGGAGAGTGCTGCGACCAAGAAGCGGAAACGGTGGAACCTATTATTACGTCTTTAACAAACCTGGCTCCGGGCTCCAAAGGAAAAATTGCCTATCTTTTGCTCTATAATCACCCCGATCTCCACAAACTGCTCTCTTTTGGGTTGGTTCCAGGCACCCCCTTTAACCTGCACCAAACTTTTCCAACTTATGTTTTAGAGATTGGAGAAACAACGCTCGCTTTGGAAAGTGAAATCGCGGAAAAAATATTTGTCCGCAGAGCAATCTAGAGTAGCAAAAACAGTGGCAAATATTTATAATAGTTCTTTATTCTCGGGCGATTAACTCAGCGATAGAGTGCTGACCTTACACGTCAGAAGTCACAGGTTTGAATCCTGTATCGCCCATTGCAATTATAGAGGAACTACAGGAGACCCGCCCTTTTTCCACGAGAAGACCGCCAATAAGAAAGCGCCCGCGCAGATAGCGGAATCCGCCACATTAAAGCTGGGCCAATGATAGGAACCGGCATAAAAATCCAAAAAATCGACCACGCTGCCATAAGCGATCCGATCGTAAAGATTCCCCACGGCGCCTCCAATGACAAGGGCCAAAGAAATTTTATCTCTTACCCCCACCGTATTACTTCTGTCCCAGGAGCGTAAAAGGATCACTAGAAAAAATAAAATGGCGCTGGACGCAAAAATAAAAATTTCATTTCTGTTCTGACCCATTCCAAAGGCAATACCGGTATTCTTAAGATACGTTAAATTAAAAAAATGGAGCACCGGGACAGATTCTCCTAAGATTAATATTCTTTGAATCCACTCTTTGGAGAATCGGTCTGTCAGAAAAGTAACCAGAATAACAAGGGAAGGTAAAAATCTTAAGAAATATTTCACTAACCCAAATAGTTCAGTTGGAAGCGTGAACCGAGAATGAAAAGATGGTCGTTTTTTCGAAATAAAAAAGTTCAAGCATGCTAGTGGGCATGTGCGAACTTTTTTGTGAAGAAAAAATGGCCATATTTTCATTCGAATTCCGCTCTCCAACTGAACTATTTGGGTTAATTTAAAGAGCTTTGGCACCGGCTACAAATTTCTGGCTGGGCCGCATGGAGCCCTACTGTGGAATCGTACCGCCAACATCTTAAACATTTTGTTCCCGCAGCCTTATCCACGACAACTTCGAGCGCTCCTTCCCCGCTAAGCTCTTCACTGTCTACCTGGCTGGCAATGAATATCATGGGAAGATCGTTTCCTAAATTCTTAATTAAGCTCTTTTCTTCCGGACTTCCCCCTTTAAAAGACACTTTTGCTTCTAAAGAGCTGCCAATCATTCCGGATTGTCTCGCCTTTTCTAAAAAGAGATTGACTTTGTTTTTAATCTCCTTAACTTTTTTCCATTTTTGATCCAGGGCATCATTCCTCCAGAGTGAATTTATTTGGGGAATATCCCTTAAGAAAACGCTCTTTCCCTGCCAATGGCCGGCCTCTAACCCTAACTGCCATACTTCTTCCGAAGTAAAAGAAAGAATGGGAGCCGTTAAACTCACTAACGAGGAAAGAATAGCATGTAAAACTGTTTGAGCGCTTTTTCTTTCCACGGAATTTTTTCCATACGTATAGAGCCTATCCTTAAGCACATCAAAATAAAAAGAAGAGCAGTCATTCACGCAAAATTCCACAAAAGCCACACTCCCCTTATGAAATTCATAATTTAAATACGCTTGAGTTGCCGCTTGCACGAGAGCGGCAACACGCGTCAACGCCCAACGATCTATTTCTAAAAGATTGTCGTAAGGAATAGATTCGCTAGAAGCATTAAAATCAGATAGATTTCCCAAAAGGTATCGGAATGTGTTGCGAATCTTTCTGTAATTTTCTGCCACACCTTTTAAAATATCGGGAGAAATGCGAATGTCTTCCCGGTAATCGCTCGAGGCTACCCATAACCGCAAGATATCGGCCCCATAAATTTTCAAAATATCTTCCGGAGCAATAACGTTTTCCAAAGACTTTGACATTTTTTTACCGTCCCCATCCACAATAAATCCATGAGTTAACACGCTCTTATACGGAGCTTTTTTATAGAGCGCCGCCGAAGGGATAAGAGACGTTTGAAACCACCCGCGATGTTGGTCGGACCCCTCTAAATAAAGATCCGCCGGCCAGTGGAGCTCCTCTTTCCATAAAGCGTTAGAAAATGTTTTGCCCTCCCCTTTTAAAACCGCTTCGTGAGAGATTCCCGAATCGAACCAGACATCTAAAATATCATTCTCTTTATAAAATTCTTCTTTCCCGCATTGGCTGCATTTGAATTGAGACTGAAGAAAATAGGAAGCCTCTTCCTTAAACCAAATATCGCTCCCTTCTAAACCGATAATTTCTTCTACCATGCCAATCGCTTGGTCGTCGGTGAGAGGACATTTACAATTTTTACAATAAAATATGGGAATGGGCGTTCCCCACAATCTCTGACGGGAAAGGCACCAGTCCGGCCGCATCTCCACCATACCGCGGATTCTGTTTTTTCCATAGTCCGGAATCCACTCCACCTGTTCAATAATATTGAGCAGCTGAGTTCGTAAATTTTCTTTTTCCACGTTTAAAAACCATTGATCGGTCGCTCTAAAGATAACCGGTTTTTTACATCTCCAGCAGTGAGGATACGAATGCTGAATTTCTTCTTGGAATGCCAAGAGGTTTTGTTCCCGCAAAATTTTTAATACGGCCTCATTCCCTTCTTTGAGAACAAATTGACCCTCTAAACTAGAATTTTTAACTTCTGAACTAAATTTACCGGCATCGTTCACGGGAGATACAATTTTTAACTTATGCGCCAGATGCCCTTGCACATAATCCACATCTCCATGGCCAGGGGCGCAGTGAACAATCCCCGTCCCTTCCTCCGCCGAAACTTCTTCGCTTAAAAACGCTCGGCTCAACTCCAGATCCCCGCTCTTAGGGAAAATTCTTTTACATTCCAGACCCTTTAACTTTTCCCCTGTAACGATCTCTAAAATTTGATACTCTTCCTCCTTCATTTTAAGTTTTTGTTCGAGAAGATTTTTAAGCAAATTTTTAGAAATAACCCATACTTCATTCGATTTTTTTATCCGCGTTAGCGCATATTCCATTCTAGGGTGAAGCATAAATCCTACGTTCGCGGGGAGCGTCCAAGGAGTTGTGGTCCAAATTACGATATAATTGGGCCGACTAAAATCGAGAGATAAACCCCCTTTTTTATTCGGATCAATGAGAAACTTCACAAAAACGGCTGGCGATTTTTTATCTTCGTACTCCACTTCGGCTTCTGCTAAAGCCGTTTCGCATTGAGGACACCAAAGAACAGGTTTCAAACTTCTATAAATAAAACCTTTTAATAAGAGCTCTCGAAAGGCCTGAATGATATGCGCTTCATAGTGAGGAGCCAAAGTTAAATAGGGGTTCTCCCAATCTCCAAAAACTCCTAAACGTTCAAACTCTTTTCTTTGTATTTGCACAAATTTAAGAGCAAAATTTTTAGCTTTCCTGCGGAATTCAGTTCGATCGATGGAGTGCTTATTGGCTCCCAACTCTTTCATGAGCTGGTGTTCTATGGGCAACCCGTGGCAATCCCAACCGGGAACATACGGGGTATAAAAACCGGAGAGGCTCTTAAATTTAACGATGATATCTTTCAATATCTTGTTTAAGGCATGTCCCATATGCAAGTGGCCGTTGGCATAAGGGGGGCCGTCGTGCAAAATATATTTTGGGTTTTCTTTGCGCTTTAGAACCATCGCTTCATAAATACGCTCTTTTTGCCAGAATTCTACGCCTTTAGGTTCTCGATGAGGCAGATCCGCCTTCATAGGAAAGGATGTTTTAGGAAGGTGAACAGTCTTAGAGTAGTCCACTTTAATTTAACAGTTTAAATTTTTTTAGGATTAAACAGTTCTTTAATGGCGTGGCTGGAGGGAGGTTGGACTACCCCTTTTTCTGTAACAATGGCTGAAATTAAAACCACGGGCGTTACGTCAAAAGCGGGATGGCGCGCGACAGAATTAAGAGGAGCGATGGCATAAGTTTTAATATGCGTCACTTCTTTATGAGATCTTTCTTCGATGGGAATTTGCGCGCCAGAAAGAATATTCATATCTACGGTAGACGTGGGAGCAACGACATAAAAAGGAATTTTGTGGTAATGGCAAAGAATGGCTAAATTATAGGTTCCAATTTTGTTGGCCACATCTCCATTGGAAGCAATTCTATCCGCGCCAACCAGGACGGCGTCAATTTTTTCTGTTTTCATGAGATGCGCGGCCATACTGTCGGTAATCAGTTCGCAGGGAATTTTATCTTGATGCAGCTCCCACATGGTAAGACGGGCTCCCTGTAAATAGGGGCGTGTTTCATCTACTAACACTTTTTTAATTTTTCCTTTGCGATAAGCGGTGCGAATAACCCCTAAAGCCGTTCCCCAACCAGCCGTGGCTAAGCTCCCCGTATTACAATGAGTTAACACAGTTCCCCCTTGGAACGGAAGCAGTTTAGAACCTAAATCCGCCATTTGAAGGTTCGATTTTAAATCTTCTTCATAAATTTTGTTCGCTTCTTTTTCCAAGACTTCCCTAATTTCTTTAAGACGTCCCCTTTCCGTTTTTTCCTTGAGATGAATCACTTTAATCATGCTCTTCATTCTTTCCAAGGCCCAATGAAGGTTGACTGCGGTGGGGCGCGTAGAAAATAGGGTTTGCCCGGAAGCGTAAATATACGCTAAGAGGGATTTGGAATTGGAAAACTTTTTTTCTTGAGAGGATAACACCAAACCATAGGCGGCTACGCACCCCAAGGCGGGGGCTCCCCGCACATTCATGTGGCGAATACATTTTGCCACCTCTTCGTGGGTAGAACAGGTGATCCATTTTTCTTGATGGGGCAGTAAAAGCTGGTCTAATATAAGTAACTTAGACTTGGGATACTTTACCCACCGGAAAGCTTGAACTTTGTTGTTTACGAGAGCTATGGGATTGCCTCCATCATTCTTTTGAGTTCTTCTTCTCTGCGTCCCTCAATTTCCACAGTTTTTTCCCGGCCTTTTTCTCCGCGCACAATCTTTACCATGCGCGATTTTACTTCGAAAAATTCAGCCAAGAAACTGCACAGCTCCTGATTCGCTTCCCCATCTATGGCGGGAGCGGCAACCTTAAGTCGAACGGTGCTACCAATGCGTCCTACAATTTCATTTTCTCCTGCGTTAGGAATAACTCTGACACGAATTACCATTTTATTTCACCAACCTTTGCCTTGGAACTTAACTCTTGGGAACGTTCCTTAGCTTGGCGTACTGCGTCTTTAAACACTTTCTGCCAATTTTTTTCTTTCAAATAATTTAAGGCGGCCTCTGTGGTTCCGCCGGGAGAGGTGACTCTCTCTTTTAAAATCTTGGAATCTTCGGACCCCTGCAGCATTGCAGCCGCTCCCAAACAGGTTTGTCTAGAAAATATTTTGGCGTCGTGTGATTCCAAACCTAATTCTTTAGCCGCTTCTTCTAAAATTTCCGTTAAATAAAAAAAGTAAGCCGGCCCAGAACCCGAAACTGCCGTTACCGCGTCAAAATGGGTTTCTTCTAAAACCACAACTTTTCCTACTGAAGCAAAAAAACTGCCCGCAAACTTTAACTGTTCTTGGGAAGCATTTTTACCCTTGGTAATCGCTGTCATCCCCAAACCAACCAAAGCCGGTGTATTGGGCATGGCCCGAACCACAGGAATGGGTTTTTCTAAAAAACTTTCGATGTCACTCGTCTTAATTCCAGCCGCAATAGAAACTAAACATTGTTGGGCAGTTATCCCGGGACCGATTTCTTTAAGGACCTCCCCCATTTGCTGAGGCTTAACGCACAAAAATAGGTAATCGGCCCCCTGAACCGCCTTTAAGTTAGACTCCGCTTTAATACTATTGGTTTCTTTACAAAATTGAGCGAGCTTTTCCGATTCTTTATCGTAAGCCACAATATTCTTGCTCTCTAAAAATTGGGCTTTTATAGCGCCGGCTAGAAGCGCGCTGCCCATGTTTCCGATTCCCAAAAAAACGACTCTCATTCTGCTTTTGACCCAAACAGCGCGGTTCCAAT